>JAGLWR010000045.1 GCA_023133315.1 Methanomicrobia archaeon
AGACATAAGATATCGAAAATGACAGAAGGAATATAATGGCTTAAAAAGCTTGGAAGTATCGATTTTGTCTTATAATTCATGTACCCTAAAACAATTCCTGCTATGAAGGAGTAATATACTTCGATGGGTGGTTTTCCTATGTGTAAAATTCCGTAAGGAATCGTCTGCACTATTATCGCATACCACCCTATCTTTTCTTTGAGCTCGAACATTAAAAATCCTCTGAAAAAAAACTCCGTTGAAAGCATCACCAGACCTATAAAAAGCTCATTTTTTACAAAGGAAAGAAGAGAATCGGCATGGAATAGAGGATAGTAATTTTTAAATTCTTCAAGACTTGATCCGTAAATCATTATTGGAAGAGATATTATAAGGATCAAGAAGAAATAAAGTAAAGATTTTTTATAATTTTTGAAATTCAATCCGTAATTTTTTGGATTCTTTTTTAGAAAGTATAAAAGTAAAATAGGAATGCCGAGATAAAAAATACCAAGTTTTAATGCCCAGAACCCTATTGAAGACGCAGAGATCATTCTATTAATCAAAAGTATTATGCCAAAACTCAGCAACAACAACATGATTCACACCAGAGGTATATACTCCATTCTTTCTTTCCCGTATGTGGGATATTCCTTTACTATTCCAGCTTTTACCTGCCTTTTTTTCAACAATTCTGCTATCTCCGAGAGTACAAACCAGTGGATATAGATTTTATTCTGGAGATAATCCTTTTCTATCATTTCCTCCGAGATCTCTACATTCTCTACGATGAACTCGTATACAGAGTCAATATTTTCGAAACACTCTATGACTCCTTTGACAATAAGGCAGTCCTCTATCTCTTCGTAAGGCCTCTTTACATTTCTTGCTCTTCTCTTCAGTCTTTCTCTTAACTGTACCGAGTCTTTAAAAGAAGAAGAACAGTAATGGATCATCAGATCCAGATCTTTATATTTTTCAACGATCGCTAACGCTGTCTCCTCACTTCCTACAACTGCGGAGTTTTCCTTGAACTTAAAGCCCCTTTTTCTAAGTTCTTCAATATTTGTCGCAGAGTATTCCAATTCGTTCAGATTTAGAAACTTTGCACCTACATCGTCTAAATATTTTACAAATTTTTCTATGTACTCTTTGTCTATTGCCGGAATCTCGGCACCTACATCAAAATCGTATCGTAAAGCTCTTTCTATTATACTCCAATCTTTTTGGGGATGAAAACGCATCTCATCGATACAACTCTCCAGTCTTTCAAAGATCTCGTCTGTACAAAGGGTACCTGATGTGTAAAGGTGGATATGATGATTATGAAACTCTTCTTTCAGGAGAGATGCGTAATGGATCGTCCTTTCTATTTTCAGGAGAGGATCTCCTCCTGTAATTCCCGTGCCTTCAGCATTCATGAGATGCGCTTCTTCAATGATATCGTAATCACCGAATACCTCTCTTTCATTGGCATAAGTGACATCTTTATTTCTCCTTTTTTCAGATAGTGGACAGTAATAACAGGAATCTGTGCACAATCCCGTCACGAAAAGAACGAGTTTGCCTCCTCTCTCACATATCTTGCATCCTTCAGGTATCATTACATCCTCTCTTCGGGAAGATTTTTAAAATGTTTCCATCGTATTGTAAAAAGCAAAGTAATTTTAAAAAATTAGGAATGTCGAAAAGAGTCTTCTGCTCTGGAAGTCACGCTTCCAATTCGTCTTCGAGAAGCTTGATTAGTGACAAGTCTTTATCCTGCTTTATTATTCCAAATATCTCCGAATCTTCTGTGAGGAAGTCCTTGGTCAAGCCCAACATCACAGCTTTTTGTCCGCTGCCGTCTTTCAGTTCATTCCACAGCATATAACTCTTTATGGCCTCCATGAGTATCGTGTCGTCCGGTCCGCTATCGACCTCGTGGTGCGCGAGCATCTTGGCAAAGCCTAACGGAAGGGTTAATTTGTTAAATATTGAGTAGTCGGGATAACCTGAACTGGTTTTTTTGTCTATTCTTGAATATCCCACCCTCATGTCAACAAGGCTAATCAACTCGCCTAAAACTCCCTCTTCCTTAAAGCTACGCGCCCCCGCTTTTTTTATGCAGTCATCGACCTCGCCGACTACTGCTGTATATTTGTCCCACTCTCCTTCAAAAACAGGCCCCTTTCCATATATGTATATATTACTGGGTGTCATGTAGTATGCCTCGCCTTTGTCGAAGTCGCGGAATATTGTGTCGACGTGGTTAATTCTGTTTACGGACTTGCCTAATGCCGATGCCATCGGCATGGCTCTGGCGTTTAGGCCGTGTTTTTCGAACAGATAGTTCAGTCCGGGGCAGATGAGTGTCGTGTTGCCAGCGCAGGATGTGAAATACTTGCTTTTCACCTCTTCCTGCAGCGCTTCTGCTATCTCCAGCGCTGTCGGGTTGTCTGGTAGCTTTGCATCGACATCTTTGACTATTTCCAATGCCCCTTTGTCGAGCGTGAAGTATTTATCCTCGTCCTGATTAAAAATTGTTGCTCCTTTCTTATAATGCATCGGATTTTTGAGAGCGTCTTCCTGGAGGTCGTTGAACTGTTGCTCTGTCATTGTGTGCATGTCGTCTTCTATCCATGGCGTAGAGTAGCCGTTGTCGTATTTGTCTGCGTTTGGTCCTACCCAGTCGACGCGTATGATGTCTGCCGCGGTCTTGTTTATTGTGAATTCTTTTTCTGTTGTCTGGCCTTTCGTGTCTTCCACGAATATCTTTCCGTCGTATTTCGTGAACCATTCTAAGTCCAGCAGGGCTTTGTATGTGGAGCCGTCTTTTTCGAGTTCTATGGTTTGTCCGTCGAGTTCTGCGTATACAGATGTTATTCCTTTATCATCTGTCGCGCTGACAGACAATTCTATCTGCATGGGCTGGTTGCTGAACGTGAGCCTGTAGTTGCCGACCTGTTTTTCTATAACATCTGTATTATAGCCAGATATGATAGGAGGGTTGTCGGGAGCTAAAGTTGTGGTCGGTGGAGGTGTTGTTGGAGGCTCTGTTAACTCTGGTGTTGTTGTGGGCGGTATCGTAGATGATCCTGGACTCTCAGAGATACAGAGGGAAAAAAACATTATGCCTATGAGAAGTAAGCTCCACTGTTTCATAAGAAGGATTTAGAAAAGGGATATAAAAATGTTATGCCCAAAAGATTTATTAAGTCCAGAGACCAAGAACTATTATGAAAATAAAAGCCATATACAAAAATAATGTTTTAAAACCGTTGGAAAAGTTAGATTTAAAAGAGGGTGAAGAGGTAGAGATAGAAGTAAAAGAAAAAAGAGATATTAAATCATTGAGGGGGAGTTTAAAGATTGATTCGCGAGTTGTCGATAAAATTGTTGAAGATGAGTCCTGGGTGTCACTGTGAGTGATCCTATCTTCATTGATGCAAATATATTCATATATTATGTTACGGAACATCCTCAGTTCGTCGATTCATGTGAGGACCTCATACAACGCATGGAAAAAAGGAAGATCATTGGAATAACATCTATATTTGTTCTCAATGAAGTCCTACATAAAATGATGATTTTAGAGGTTTGTAAAAAATATAACAAAACTATGGGACAAGCGATAGGATATTTGAAAAGGAGTCCTGAAGCAATATCCAGGTTGAGCAGCAGCAAGAGTAATATAGAAGAAATTATGAATATAGGAGGATTACAAATTGTAGAGGTGCCAAGTCATCTCTTCGAGAAGGCAGTAGAAATTTCATGGAAATATGGACTGCTTACAACAGACGCATTTCATGTTGCAACAATGAAACAATACGGAATAAAAAATATAGCCACCTTTGATAAGGACTTTGAGAGGGTAGAGTTTGTGAATGTGGTGGAACTTTAGAAATTGTGTTAATCAGTTAAGACGCCCCTTGAAAATTCTAGTGCATCCATTCCTCATAATTATAAAGAAAATACTATCAAAACTGTTATCAATGCCCAGGTTTTCATAGACGATATTGAGATATAGAAAATAAAAAAATTTTTGTTCTGCCCCATATCTTAAGATTCCTTTAGCTCAAACACCAATTATTTATACAATTGAATAAAATCTCGTAACATGTTCAAGAAAATATTGGAGGATTCAAAAAGAGAAGTTTCGGGAAAAAATGCAAAAAAGTACGTTTCTAAAATTGTACAATTTCACAGGATCCAGGCTACAGAAGGGTACAATAAAGCCGCGTCTCTCTGCAAGAAGATTTTTGAAGAAAATGGAATCGAAGCAGAGATTCTTGAGTACGATTCTGACGGAAAAACAATGTACCTCGGTTTTTTATCTCCCGAGGGTTGGAGTATAAAGAAAGCAGTTTTGAAAATAGATGATAAAGAATATGCAAACTTTGAGAAAGAAAATATTTCTGTAATACAAAGGAGTATCCCCTTTAAAGGAGAAGTTGATTTAATATATGCTGAAAAAGAGGAGGATTTCAAAAAAGGATGTTTGGTCTTTACTCATGATTTTAAGAAAGGCAAGGATTTTGCAAGAAATTACGGCTGTCCGGGGATAGTAACAGATGAAAATAAGAGCAAATTCGATGCTCCTGACTCTCTTCAATATCTTTCATTCTGGGGGGAAAAATTATTTGGATTTGTAATATCTCCACGAGAAGGGGAAAAACTTGAGAAAGAGCTTAAAAAAGGAAAAAAGAAAGCGTATGTAGATATAGAATCTTCGATCCATCCTTCAAAGATGCAGATAGTTTCAGCAAGGATAGATGGAGAAAAAGATGAGGAAATAATCCTGATCTCCCATTTATGTCATCCTACTCCCGGCGGAAACGACAATGCTTCAGGTGTCGGGTTAGCTCTCGAGATAGCAAGAGTCTTAAAGAAATTCAAAACCCCGAAAAGAGGTATACGAATTTTACTCGTCCCCGAGATACACGGCACTGCCGCATTCATTTCTCAGAACAGAAATTTTCTCTGCGGGTTAAATCTTGATATGGTAGGGGAGAATCAGTTTTTATGTAACTCTCCACTTTTAATAGAGAAAACTCCTGATGCAACTCCATTTTTCGGAAACTATCTTTTAGAAGCGATCTTAGAAGAGGTAAAAAAAGAAGTTTCAAACCTTCAGAACACTTTTAAATATCCTTTGTTCATGTCTTCCATAACACCTTTTTCAGGAGGAAGTGATCACTGGATACTCTCCGATCCGACAATAGGGATCCCAACTCCGATGATAATCCACTGGCCCGACAAATTTTACCATACCTCTTTTGACACGATAGATAAAGTAGATGAAAAAGAACTCAAAAGAGTTGGAGTAATCGCCGCCACGTATCTCTATTTTATTGCAAACATGGGCAGAAAAGAAGCAGAATGGATGGCGAGAATAGTAACTCAAAGAGCAAAGCAGAGAATTCTGGAAACTTCAGATATAGACTATACGGTAGATGTGGAAAAAAAGAATCTGGATTCTATAAAAAGGATAGAAAATATAGATGTTAAAAGTTTAAAAAAAGAGATAGAAGATCTAGCGGATTTTGAAAGGAAAAAAATCAAAATAAAAAAGAAAAAAACTTTGAAAAAAGGTATAGTCCCAAAGAGAAAGTTTATGGGTCCTATATCCCTCAGTAAAACACTACTTGAAATGCCTCTCAGCGAAAAAAAGAAGTTCGATGAGATGATGGAAAAATATAAAGATGTTAAAGGAACTTTGGATCTAGCGGTATTCTGGGCAGATGAAAATAGGGATATCTACGAGATCTCGGAAAACGTGAAAAACGAGATCGGAAAGAGCAATACAGATTTTCTAATATGGTACTTCGAGTTTCTGGAAAAACATAACTTGATTGATGTAGAGAGATGAAGGGTTAACTGAGTTCACATTTTTATTCTTAATATATCGAAACCCTTTTCACTCCCTCGACATTCAAAAAGTGATCAAGGAGTTCTCCGGGAACCTTTTTTTCCGTTATTATCGTAAGCTTTGGCTCCGGAAAGAGCGTCGGATCGTCTGCAACTATTTGTCTAATACTTATGTTTTCTTGTGAGATCATCGCAGAGACCTTTGCAACGATCCCGACGGTGGATGCTTCTGCATATATCTCAACGACACCAAAATGCATCCTCTTTGCAACTTCATTATAGAATGCAACGGAACCGAGATTTTTGAATACCGTGGAAAGTTCCTCATTTTTAAGTATCATCCTGACGGTTTCCTTCACTACTCTCCTATCAACGCCAACTGCTCGTGCAATACTTGTATACGAGATTTCAACTTCATTACAATATATCTTCTCATCTTCCTTGATGCTCAGCCCATATATCAGGAAGAGAGCTGCCACTTTTTTTCTTATGGGATGGTTCTCAAAATAACGCTCGACTTTATTCCACATGTTACTAATGTGATCATCAAACTTTTTAACAATTTTGGAGGTATGTGTACATGATTGTACTCGAAAGCTTTATAAAGTACTTTGAAGTACCCTTATGACATGGAAACGAAAATATTTTTAGATGAAAACGAGATGCCGAAAAAATGGTACAACATACAGGCAGATCTACCGACACCTGTTGATCCACCGCTCAATCCGGGTACAGGAGAACCGATACGACCAGAGGATCTCTCTGCCATATTTCCTATGGAATTAATAAAACAGGAAGTAAGTTCAGATCGGGGGATAAATATTCCTGAAGAGGTTTTAGATGTCTATAGATTGTGGAGGCCCTCTCCACTTTACAGAGCACATCGGTTAGAAAAGGCATTGAAAACACCCGCTAAGATTTACTACAAATGGGAAGGTGTATCCCCTCCAGGAAGCCATAAACCAAACACGGCAGTAGCTCAGGCATATTATAATATGAAAGAGGGTATTGAACGAATATCGACAGAAACAGGTGCTGGACAATGGGGTTCTTCATTAGCGTTTGCCACGTCTCTCTTCGGGTTACGATGCACTGTTTATATGGTGAGGGCAAGTTATGAGCAAAAGCCGTACAGAAGAATACTTATGGAAACGTGGGGAGCTGAGTGTTTTTCGAGTCCCACGAACAGGACAGAGGCCGGAAGAATGATCAGAGAAAAATTCCCGGATACAACTGGGAGTCTGGGAATTGCTATATCCGAAGCAGTGGAAGATGCTGCAAAACATGAGAATACACACTATTCATTAGGATCTGTCTTGAACCACGTCTTACTGCACCAGACGATAGTTGGACTGGAAGCAAAAAGGCAGTTTGAAATTGCGGAAACTTATCCGGATATTGTCTTCGGATGCGTTGGAGGCGGGAGTAACTTTTCTGGAGCATGTTTTCCATTTGTTGGTGATAAGTTAAGGGGAGAAAAACCAGAGATAGAGATAGTATCCTGTGAACCGATGGCATGTCCTACGCTCACAAAAGGACTCTATACGTATGACTTTGGGGATACGGCACAGCTGACGCCATTACTTAAAATGTATACATTGGGGCATGATTTCATACCCGCGCCCATCCACGCTGGAGGATTACGATATCATGGAGATGCTCCTATATTATGTAAATTAACCAATGATGGATACATGAGAGCAAGAGCGTACCATCAAAATGACGTCTTCGAGGCGGCGATTATATTTGCAAAATCTGAAGGGATTGTCGTGGCACCTGAGGCTGCTCATGCCGTTAGAGCTACGATAGATGAAGCTCTTGAATGTAAAAAAACAGGTGAAGAGAAAGTCATATTCTTTAATAACAGCGGGCACGGACATTTTGACTTAATGGGGTATGATCTGTACAATGAAGGAAAGTTAGTCGACTATGAATACCCTGCTGAACTCATTGAGAAGTCTTTGAAAGCTCTGAAAAATAAAACCTAATATTTTTTATTTTTTGTGTTCTCATGAAGAAAATTGGATTTATTGTGAACCCCATAGCCGGAATGGGTGGAACGATAGGCCTGAAAGGCACAGATGATGTTTTAGAAGAAGCATTAAAGAGAGGTGCAAGACCGGTAGCTCAGAACAGAGCCAAAAAAGCACTTGAAAGATTAAACGACAGAAAAACAGACCTTGTTATGGTAACCTCCTCGGGCGAGATGGGTGAGAATGTATTGGAGGATTTGAACTTCCCGACCTATTTTATTGTGTATCATCCGGAGAAAAAAACTTCGAACCTGGATACTAAAGAAGTGTGTAAGATATTTCTTGAGGAAGATGTCGACACGATTCTTTTTTGCGGTGGAGATGGAACAGCAAGAGATATCTATGAAGTAATCGGGAGTAAGATCCCGATTGTAGGAATCCCTGCGGGAGTTAAGATGTTTTCAGGGATTTTTTCAATAAATCCACAATCTATATCCGAATTAATTACTAAATTTCTGGATAATCAGATTCAAATAAGGGAAGCAGAGATCATGG
>JAGLWR010000046.1 GCA_023133315.1 Methanomicrobia archaeon
TATGTTGAAGATTTTCTTGTTCATGGAGAAAATGAAAAATTTTATATCGATAACAGCAAATTCTCCTGCAAAATGGATCTTAAAGGAGGAAAATTAACTTTTTATGATAATGAAAAAGTTTTTGAAATAGAGGAAAGAATAATAGGATATCCCCCTTCAAAAATAAAAGATTCAAAATTTAACTATGCAATAGAAGGAAAAAAAGTAAAATTTTACATAGAAGAGTTTTCAAAAGAAATTGAGCTTGAAGATTGTTTAAAAATAGGATATAAAACAGATATTCCCATAAAATTCAGGATAAATCCAAAGAGTTTTGAAAAGATGGTATTACCTGCTGAAAAGATAGTAAAAATAAACAGTGCAGAAGTCGATTTTGGAGACTTTAAAAAATTAAAGGGGAACTGGATACAGTATAAAAACAAGAATGAGAGTCTCCATATAGAATGGGAAAATTCCAAAAAAGTTCAAACATCTAGATGGCGATCCGAGATCCTCTTTGAAAAAGATAACACTGTAACTCTCTCTCATTTAAAGAGAGAGAGTCTTGATCTTAAAGACTGGCTCGATATAGAGATAACTCCCAAAGTTATAGAAAATGAGTTTGAAATATCGTTAAAAAACCTGATAAACAAAAAGATTGAAGGAAAATTAATATACAACGGAGAACACAACTTTGTTTTAGGATACAATGAAGAATTTAAGAAAAAATTTTCTGAAATTCCTGAAAAATTGCAAAGAAAGAAGATAGAGGTCTCTACAGATAGTTTTGACATCGAAAAAGATATAGTTCTGGCGAAGTTTGACGGAGATATAAATTTCGAAGTATCGCCGGAGCATGCTGGCTCTATCTATAGCCTGAGAAAAGATGGAAAGGAAGTATTATTCTCTACATACCCTACACCAAAAGAATTTATATGGTTTAATCCATTTTATGGAGGAATATTTCCTATAGCGTCTAAAAAAGAATGGCCAATACTTCCTTTGAGGAAAGAAAAATTTACGATGGAAAAAATAAAAGATGGATACAAGCTTTCCACGAATGTTAATACTAAAAAGTTAAAAGATCTCTCTTTAGAATGCTTTTATATAAAAAAAGGAGACATATTAATCCCAAAGGTTATACTAAAAAACAACGCTTCATATCCGCAAAAAGTTTACTTCGGGTTTGGTATCTTTTTAAATGTGCAGAACCCGAAACTGTGGTATATGGACAATGGGATAAAAAACAGGAAAAGTACACTTTTCGAGTTTTATACAAAAACAGACTGGGCATGCGTAGAGGATAAGGATCGCTTCATTGCCTGTGTAGGAGATATTGCTGCCATGTCTTTTGGAAAATATGGGATGCATTTCGCAGCAAAAAAACAAGTAGTTCTATTCCCAAACGATTCTGAAGAGAATAGAGTTATTCTGAGAATATGCAACACTCTTGAAGAAGCTAAGGAGCTGTATCTCTTAAAAGATTTAGATATCTGAGACTGATCTTTAAATCTTCGAAAGATTTCATTTCCAACGTCATCGGTCTTTTTTCATTTTTTATAATGCTGAAGTCTATATTTCCTTTCCCCAATGGTAAGTGCAAGTCTGCATCTCCAAAATTATCGTGAAGATGAAAAAGAATCAGATCGTTTCCTAGGATGTTTATAGCTCTTTTGAAATCAATTCTCCACGTATTAGCGTGCCCAAGATCGAATACATACTTCAAAAACTCGGAATTTATCTCTTCTTTTATTTTAATATAATCCTCAGGATGCGCAATCAATACCCTATCTCTCTTTTTCTGTGAGTTCTCAATTCCAATTACTATTCCACAATCTTCTCCTTTTACTACTAACTCTTGAAGAGATTCTCCTAGATATTTCCATGCTTTTTTGAGATAACTTTCGTTGAGATTGTACGTCAGATGACCGCAGTGCACTACAAAGATTTTTGTTTCAATATCCTGGCCATGTACAAAATTTATAGTCTTTTTGAGAGTTTTCAGGCTCGCCTTTCTTATGAACTCATTTAACGATGCTAAATTGATATCAAAAATAGGTGAATGCACAACAGTGAATTCAAACTCGGATCGTATCTCCTCTTCAATTAAATCCGATCTTATCTCTGCAAAATCTAGTCCCAATTTTTTGAATTCTGCCAAAGACTTATTGAGCGGAACATCGATCAGTGTACTTGCGCCGATCATTTTAATACCTTCTTTACTACAAATAATCTCAAAACTGTCTTTAAATTTGTCAGGACAGCTATTATTATCAAAGAATAATAAATTCTGTTTATTAAACTGAATAAAAAGATTATAAACAATCTGAAGTCTCTTGTCATTGGAATATATCTCAAAAATCCTTCATTATCAAAACTGTATTCCTTTCCTGTCAATGCTTTAAATTTTTCTCTTCCGAGCATGGACATCGGACTTCCCATAAGCGCGAATAATCCGATCAATATTATCACAAAATCTTCCTGATCTAAATATAAAAATATAGTTATAGAACTTAAAATCAGAGCATCTGCATATCTATCAAGTATAGAATCAAAATATGCCCCAAAATTTGTTTGCATATTTTTCATTCTTGCTATCTCTCCATCTACACCATCGATTATGGATGTTAACTGTGTTAAAATACCTCCTAAAATAATATCTCCGCGTAAAAACATGAATGCAGCTGATAATGCTATAAAAAAAGTAATAATAGAAATATGATTGGGTGTTATTCTTGTTTTTACAAGAATTCTTGAGATCCTTATGGATATCTTTCTATTTATATGTCTGGAAACTATCCCATCCATAGGTTTCGAGGAATTCATAAAGCATCCTTAAATCTTCTTCTGTGTCAATATCGATCCAGAAATTTTCTGTAATGTCGTACGCATAAAGTTTTCCTTCTGTGGAGAGCCTCTTCATAGCGTTATTCAAAGTATTTTCTATATTTACATTTTCTTTCAATACATCAAAAATATATGGGGTTGTGAGGAATATCCCACAGTCTACGCCGTTAAAATATGAAATATTTTTACCTATGTCTAAAATCCTATCTTTTTCTATATAGACTTTTGTAGCTTCTTTTAATCCAAAAATGTTATTTACGTTCGTATCCACGCATAAATAACACTCCTGCGGATCTTTTTCTATAAGATCACTTAAAAAACTGGGATTGAATACATGATCGCTCATTAAAAGCAAAAATTTATCTTCATTTCTTAAATATTTTTCAGATTTGAGAACAGATATACCATTTTCTTCTTTCCATTGAGAATTGTGGATAAAGGATATGTCCCAATTATAATTCTTCTTCACATAACTCTTTATCTTCCCCCCATAATGCCCGGTAACTATAAGGATTTCGAGATTAAGATATATAAGAGGATCGAGGATAAAATCTATTAGCTTTTTTTCTCCAACATCCAGCAACGTTTTTGGGGTTTTGGATGTTAATGGTCTCAACCTCGCGCTACATCCAGCAGCAATAATTAAAGCTTTCATTCAATCATCCTCCGAGAGGGAATAAAAACGTCATTTATCCATAGGAGTTTTTATTTAAATATCTTATCCCCAAATAAGATTTTGCCCATCACACTAACACAGAACATCATTGTTCGGGAACCCTCTCTCAACCTGCTACTCTCGTGTGGGGCTTTTCTGTGCCACGCTTTTCTGTAGTCACCGATCGTACAGCGGGATCGTGGCACAGTGTTACTCTCGGTTTGCTCTGATTATCACGGATCAAATCAGTCCTCGCCCGAGAGTAATATAAATACGAGAAGAAACTTTAAAAACTTTGCTTCAAATTCTTAACAAATAGGAGGCATTGACATGGAAAGTAAATACTGGGATCCGAAAATAGAGACAATGAAGCTTGAGGAATTGAAGAAAATTCAGTTAAAGAGATTGAAAGAGGTTATAAAAAGAGTTTATGAAAATAATGCTGTATACCATAAGCTGTTTAAAGATGCAGGATTGAAACCTGAAGAGATAAAAACGCTGGATGATATCAAAAAAGTTCCATTCCTGACAAAAGACGAACTGAGGAAATATTATCCCTTTGGCTTGGTCTGCGTTCCGATGAGCGAGGTCGTAGAGTTACACGCCTCTTCGGGAACGACAGGAAAACCTGTCGTCGGGACGTACACAAAATATGATCTTGACGTGTGGAGCGAGGTAATGGCTCGAATAATGTATACTGCGGGAGTAAGAAAAGAGGACAGATACCAGAATTCTTTTGGGTACGGTTTATTTACCGGGGCTCATGGATTTGAGAAGGGTGCACAAAAAATCGGAGCCCTGGTAGTTCCAATGTCCAGTGGAAATACACTGAGACAGTTGCAGTTAATGAAAGACTTCGAGACGACTGCCATAGGATGTACCCCGAGCTATCTAGCGTATATGGCCGAAGCGGCAGAAAAAAAGGGGTACGATATAGAAAAAGATTTCAAACTCAAGGTAGGAATGTGCGGAGCTGAATCGTGGTCAGATGAAATGAGAAAAAAGATCGAGGATAAATGGGGGATCTCAGCTTTCGATAACTACGGTCTTACAGAGATCATAGGACCCGGGGTATCTGTGGAGTGTGAGGAACACGACGGTCTTCACATAAACACCGATCATTTTTATGTCGAGATCATTGATCCGAAAACAGGCGAGGTTCTGGAACCCGGAGAAAAGGGGGAACTTGTCTTCACAACACTCACAAAAGAGGCGTTCCCATCAATACGATTCAGAACAAAAGATCTTTCTATACTCATAGAAGAGGAATGTGATTGCGGAAGAACGCTCCCGAGGCACGTGAGAATCCTGGGGCGATCCGATGATATGATGAAGGTGAGAGGAGTCATTGTATTCCCGAAACAGATAGAAGAAGCGATAATGAAAATAGAAGGTACGAGTGAGAATTACCAGATCGTGAAATACAAATCAGGTGTGATGACGCGACTGAAAGTACGGGTGGAGCCTGAGCCAGTTTTTAAAGGAGATAAAAATCTTCTGGCAAAGAAAATTCAGCAAGAGATCTATGGGATTTTGAATCTTACAGTTGATGTGGATGTAGTCAATATAGGAGACATACCACGTTCTACCGGAAAAGCGAAACGAGTTGTGGAAGAATAAAAAAATAAAATTTTTATTTTTTTAGAATTTCTTGAGCTTTCTTTACTCCGCTTCCCAAGTCCAGGGTAAATCCTACCTTTTTTAAAGCTAATTCTAAACATGCCAGAGTGCATAGGACATCCCTTTCAATGACATTCCCCATATGCCCTATCCTCATTATCTTACCTTTCAAATGGGCCTGTCCTCCGGCAATAACTATGTTGTACTTGTCTTTCATTATTCCTCTTATTTCCTTATCGTCTAATCCTTCAGGAACACAGAGAGATGTTACTGTATTCGAACATATCTCTTCTTTTTCCGGAAAAAGCTTCAGTCCCATACCTTTAACACCTTCTCTCGTGGCTTTTGCAAGTTTTCTATGTCTCGCTATCCTGTTTTCTAGTCCTTCCTCAAACATCATATCAAGAGCAACTTTCAAGCCATATACCATCGAGATAGGCTGGGTATACGGAGCATGGTGCTTGTGTTTTCTGTATTTTTTTAAATTAAGGTAATACGAGTGTCCATTGGTTTTTTCTATAACATTCCATGCCTTTTCAGAGACAGAGATAGCAGCTATCCCCGGAGGAACAGCGAGACATTTCTGGGATCCCGTTGCACATAAATCGATGTTCCATTCATCCACGTTTATGTCATCACCACCCAATGAAGAGATTGTGTCCACGATCAGGAGAGCATTCGTCTCTTTGACTATTTTCCCTATTTCTTGCACAGGATTTTTGACACCCGTAGATGTTTCATTATGAACGACAGTAACTGCTTTAATATCATCATTTTCTTCTAATACTTTTTTTACTTTATTAACATCTATCTCTTTTCCCCATTCGAAGTTCAGTTCTACAGCTTCTCCCCCATAACATTTTACGATCTCTGTGAATCTCTCTGAGAATTTTCCCGAGACTATGCAAAGTACTTTTTCTCCAGGTTTTATTGTATTGGAAATAGCTGCATCCATGGCGGCAGTCCCACTTCCCGCCAGTAAAAATAGATCATTTTTCGTTTTAAAAATCTGCTTCATTCTTTCTGCCTGTTCCAAGAACATCTCAGAAAACTCTTTTTCTCTATGCGGCGTTACTGGCTTCGACATCGCCCTTAAAACTTTTGGATCCACTATCGTGGGTCCCGGGATCATTAACAGTAATCGCTCATTTTCTTTCGATTCCATGATATCACGGAACTTTTTTTATTTAGGGGTATTTAAAGTTAATGGGATATAAAAAAGGCATCCTCATTTTATATATCAAAGACCCTTATAGATCCTTTTTTATCCCATCAAGAGTAGTTTTTGCATCGGAAGCCATTTTAAAGAATTTATTCAGCTTTTCACATGCGTAATCGCCACAGTAAGCACAATTAACCACATCTTTTTCTTTTGCACATTTTCTTATCTCGCAAGTATTGCAGTAATTGAAAACTCTTTCACCATTGAGGCATCCGTCGCAGTTAATATCCTCTGGTTTCAAATTAGTATCGTATTCTTTTGACCACATCTCGGCAACTTTTTTTCTTTCATTGTCATCGTCTTTCTGTGTCGTTTTATATGCAGGACATTCACTACAGATCAACCCACAAAAACCTATTATTTTTTCCATGTTTTTATTTTTTTGTGAGAATTTAAATATCTATGTTTTTAGTTGTGCAGAACACAAATACACTCATAATCTCAGTTCCGTGAATACTGCTCCCTCTATAGGAGTGTATCGATATGAATTGATAGGTTTAAATCCCAGTGAAACAGCGTATTCTATAAAAAATCGTCGAATGTAGTCTAAATATTCTTCTCCAGCATGAATGATCTTTATCATCTTTTGCCCTCTATTTCTTTCCTACAGGCATTATGTATAGGGGATGCTCTTCGTCTGCCATCTTTACAATTTTCTTCACTTCCTCGTCATTAAAAGCTCCGATAACGGTCGTCCCAAGATTCAGAGAAACAGCCTGAAGATACACGTTTTGGGCCGCATGACCTGCTTCCATGTGAACGTATCTGATGCCTCTCTCGCCGTACTTGCGAGTTGTTCGTTCATAAACTGCAGAAAATACGATGGTCATAGCACCCTCTTTAACACAGGACTGCCCAAGAGCAGCAGCGCAGAGTTCAACTCTTTTGTCTCCATCTACAATTTTTATCAGTTCGTGTTTCTCGGGATTGTATCTGTAAATACCTTCAGATATCCCCTCCACATTTCCGATGACAACATATAACTCTAAGGGGTATAGTGCACCCGCAGAAGGAGATGTTCTGAATCCCCTTTCGTCAGTAATCCCTTGAGCAGCCCACAGAATCTGTGAAACTTCAGCAAGTGTCAAAGGTTCGTCTTTATAATCTCTCGCCGATCTTCTCCCAAGTAATGCCTTCTCGATCGAGGTAGTACTGTCATACGCCGGCTGGGGGAGCGTTATTCTTCCAGTTGAAGAGAGTTCTTCCTGTATAGGTGATTTCCTCATCACGGCAAAGATCCCTATCACCACACATGTCACGATTATACACGATAGCATCCCAATATGTATTTTTTTCATATTACACCTCTTCCAATCCATTCAAAACTCTTAAAGCATGTAACGTTATCCACTTACTCTCTCTGCCTTTCTTTTCAATATTCGTGTGCATCCTTCCGTTTGGAGTTTTTTCCAAGATCCATTTCCCTTCCTTCTCCTTGGATTTTATGATTTCGACAGCATCTTTCATTCTTTCATCCTTTATCCCAAGTTTTGTCAAAACATATAGCCCTCTCAAGATATCATACCCATAGAACCAGGGAAAGGATAATTCAAGCCACTTTTTATTTATTATTTCGAAATTATGATGATCTGCCTTGTACAATCTGTGCATGAGCAAGAATTCGGCACTTCTTTTTACAGTTTCTTTAAAACCATTTTTCGCTTCGGAAAAAGCTTCCAACGCACATATAGTTCCGTAGAAACATGAATGAGTATCTTTTATATGCGCCTTCCAGTACGGACACAGCCACCCGCCATCCCCATTCTGTACCTCCACCAACCACGTTAATGCTCTCAACACTCGCTTGTCATTTCCGTATCCAAGACGGATCAGTGCAGAGCAAATGTTTCCTGTCAGACACGAGAGTTCCATCTGGTGAATCAGATCGTCGATGAATGCATCTTCCTCCGGAGGATTCTTTCCTCGTTTTACGTATCTCTTCTTTAGATATTCGTATTCTTTTTGTGCTTTCTCTCTTCCAGCTTCCGAAAATCCTCCTTCTTTTT
>JAGLWR010000047.1 GCA_023133315.1 Methanomicrobia archaeon
AAAGATATTTTTAAAGACGAGAGATTCAAGCCAGATATGGTTAAATTTTATCCATGTCTGGTAATAAAAGGCACAAAATTATATGAAGAATGGAAAAAAGGAAACTTCGAACCGTATACAACTGAAGACGCTTTAAACGTTATTGTAGAAGTGAAAAAAGCAATGCCCAAATGGGTGAGAACGATGAGGATCCAGAGAGATATTCCCACGCAGTATATAGATGCAGGCGTTAAAAGAGCGGATCTCGGGTCTTTAGTGTATAAAGAACTTGAAAAGCAGGGAATAGCATGCAGATGCATAAGATGCAGAGAAGCAGGATTAATATACTACAAAAAAGGCATCTCCCCCGAGAAAATAGAACTTTTTGTGGAAACGTATAACGCTTCAAAAGGAAAAGAGTACTTCATAAGTTTTGAGGACGTGGAAAAAGATATCCTAATCGGATTTTTGAGACTCAGAATCCCTTACAAGCCGTTTAGAAAAGAAATAACCGAAGAGACATGCTTGGTAAGAGAACTTCATGTGTATGGGCAGATGCTGCCTCTTGGAGTTAGGAACAGAAATTGGTGGCAGCACAAAAACTTCGGAGCAAGACTTTTGGAAAAAGCAGAGGAGACAGGAAGAGAAGAAGGAATGAAAAGCATTCTCGTGACCTCAGGAATAGGAGCGAGGGAGTATTATAGAAAGTTCAATTACAAAAAGATCGGAGCATACATGGGGAAGAAACTGGTCAGATCCGAGTGATGTCGATCTCTTCTGGGAAATGAAGAACCCTGCCTTCCATGCCTCCAGCAACAGTAACGATCTGACCCGAGATGTGTCCAGCGAGTTTATCTGAGGAAAGGAAGACAATTGTTGTAGCAATGTCTTCAGGTCGAGCTATCTTCTTGATTGCTCCAGTCTGGAGCGCTTTCTTCACGAGATCCTCATCGTGAATGGACTTCTCTGTCATTCTTGTGATCGTCCACCCCGGACAAACGGCGTTCACTCTGCCGGAGGGGACAATTCGTACGATCTCATTCTTTAACGACAATGTAAAACCGTACGTGATTGCCGCCTTCGCTGCAGCGTAATCTACGTGTCCTTCTTCGCCAAAGATCGCAGCTGTGGATCCAACGATGACGAGGGAAGCATTCTTTGGTTCAGTTCGCTTGAGAAGCCGAAAGAATTCTCGACAACAGAGAAAAACGGAGGTTTCATCTGTCGTTATTGTACGATTCCACTGATCTAAGGACATCTTGTGTATAGGAATATCCTCATCCAACCAGATCCCTGCATTGGCGACGAGAATGTCCACTCCTCCGAATCTCTCATAGGATCTCTCAAAAAGGTTTTGAACATCTCTTTCTCTTGTCAAATCTGCTCGAACCTCAAGACTTTCCACTGGCAGCTCTTTTTGAAGCTGCTTGATTATCTCCATATTGCGCCTCCCCTGAAGGACGAGTTTTGCTTCTTCTTCAGCAAACGCCCGTGCTGTAGCACGTCCAATACCTCCCGAGGCTCCCGTGATGAGAACGACCTTACTTTTAAGACCCGTATTCATAAATCTCTCCTCTAGCAATTTGAAGAGAATAATTATTTCTTCACATATTTTTCTAGCAACTTCCTGATTTTGATCAGTTCGTTCAGTGCAGTGTTATCTTCTGTAATTTCATAGGTTTCCACGGCTTCAGGTTTTTTTCCTCTCACGAATTGCATTATAAATTCTTTCAGTTCCTCTGACTCTTTCGTTGCGTATATTTTTAATTCAGAGGCAGAATATGAGGGGGCTGAGTATCCGGCCGTCTGAATTTTTAAATCCGCAATGCCAAATCTTCTCGAAATCGGTCCCTGTGTGACATCAATGTTTGTGATTCTATTGTACGGTACTATTCCTGTTTTTTTAAACCACACTCCCCTTTTCCACTGTATTTCATCTCCAGTTAGCTTATAGACTATGGTCTCGTAGTACAGGGGTATCCACATAATGAGAGGAATGAGAACAAGGGCAATGGGGATCACAACGGCGAGGATGACAATGAACGGTGCATACACCGCTACCGGTATCAGCCAGGGCAGTACACAGAGCACGACAGCTATAGCAATGTATGTGTAACGCACTGTTTTGAACTCAGGAGCTGACTTGAACTCTTCATTTATTTTGAACATGTTTGCATTTTAGTGGTTTTGTTTTTATACTTTTCTTATTGAGTTCACTGAGAGATTAAATCCCCTCTTTCATACTTTTTTATCTATAAAAATAGAACATCATTCAACTTTTTCCATGTGATACTCTTTTCTTTTCGGGATTAAACAGAGGAACTCTACGTCTTCGTTTCCTACATTTTTGTACCAATGTGGCATATTTTTAGGGATGTACACAACATTTCCAGCTCCTACCTCGAAAACTTCGTCACCCAGTCCGAGCTTCAGTTTCCCTTTTAAAACATACTGTTCATGATCATAGTTGTTGTGATAATGTTTCGGCATTCCGCCGCCAGGTTTCATTGTGAACTTTCGCATGAAAAACTCTTTTCCTGTATCTTCTCCTATCAGCCACTGAATCTCTGTTTTATCCGCTACTTCCACTATCTCTTTTTTTATTTCATCAGCTTTTTTTACGTACATGGGATCACCTGGACATTCTTGTCATGGACGTATAATAAAGTTTTCTCAATGAAACATCGTATATATCAGGTTCGCTCGCTTCTCTCCTATTCCTTTGACCTGTAGTAGATCCTTTTTAGATGCGTCGGCAACAGATACTATGGAGCCAAAATGCTCGAATAAATTTTTCGCCAGAACATTTCCTATATAAGGTAAAGAAGCCAGGATATATATCTTTTTGTCTTTTTCAGGAAGTTCTTCTCTGAATCTTTTTCTGTACCATCTCTCCTGGGGAATCTTGTCATTCAATCCTTTATCTTCCCTCTGTATGAGAATCCTGATAAACTCTTGCAGTTCACGATCGTCGTTGACAAAAACAATGGGGATCTCATAGACAAAGAGAATTTCCAGGAATGCACCAAATATTTGAGCATCGCCGGGATCGAACTGACCGTGGATAACCAAAATTCTTCTTTTTATTTTATACAGCCCTATCGTATCGTTTTTTATCATTTTTAAAAGCTGTTCCCACAATCTGTTGCTTCTTAAAGAAGATATAAAATCTGAAGGTGTTTTTCTCTCCAGTAATACTCCCTCGTTTTCTTTTAGGATAAATATATCACCGATCGGAAGCGGGATAACTTGCGGACTATACTCATTGAGAAGATCTGCCATGTGCGATTCTCTGGTATCTATAAGTAGTTCCATAATAAATCTTTCCCAGTATATTTTTAAATTCTTGGGATTATATGCACCATGGAAAAAATTTCATGGAAGATGTTGGATTCTGAAGAAGAGCGTAAAAAACTTTATAAAGATATAGCGTTCCTCATTTTTAACAAAAAAGATGAAGCAGAAATAAAAGAGCTTTCCACTGTTTTTTATCAGAGAGCTGTAAAATACTCCGATAAAGAGTCTTCTAACCATGCCTTCGGATTGTACATTGTTTTAAACAGCTTTTTCGTTGAAGGAGAAGAGTACACTCCTTTAAAAGCCTTGAAATATGCACAAGAAAATAATGAGAGCGAGATGATACGCAGCCTTTCACGGTTTGCACGGTACGCTGTGAATGTAAGAAACGTTCAGGATTATTCGATTGATCCCAAGAATTCTCTCGAAAAATTGTGGTTATATACTGTCAGGGTAATAAAAGGCGTCGTGGAGTCTTACAAGTGATATCATGGTGTGTGAGTACAGGTACGGACCAAAAGCCATGGAGTATTTAAAAAACATGCCAGATATTACATACTCAAAATGGAGAAATTTTGTAAGAAAGAAATTCAGGAAAAAGAACGGCGGTGAACTGGCACATGCTGGGAAGGTGGCATATTACGCATGGAGAAACCTCAATAGGGATTTGAAGCTTTCTTTTGGAGAAAAAGATCCTGTTTCCTTCGAGTTTAAAGAATCTCAGTTCAAAGACATCAAAAAGATTGACGAAAAAA
This sequence comes from Methanomicrobia archaeon, assembly GCA_023133315.1. Classification (GTDB taxonomy): domain Archaea; phylum Methanobacteriota_B; class Thermococci; order Methanofastidiosales; family B48-G16; genus B48-G16. Next base: position 4,032 of record JAGLWR010000047.1, read on the forward strand.
CTGAGGAGAACTTTAAAGAAATAGGAAGGGAAATTTACGATGAAACTCCAAAAAATGTTATGCAGTTTGAAACATCCACAAAACCGCTCTTGATGATCTTTGAAGAGAGTTATAAAACTCCGAGAATGGTGATAGTGAAGAAAAAGGGACTGTTCTCAAAAGAAGAGGTACTGACATCGAAAATTTATAGATACCTCGGAGCCACGGTTTTTGATGTTATCGACAGGAAAAATATGATCTTCATAGAATGGCTGGACGGAATGGACTGTGAGGCTCTCAAAAAGTTGAGTACCGAAAAAGATGCTTTAAATTATATCTATTATCTCGGAAAAACTGCTGCGGATGCCCACTGCATAGGGCTGGGCGATAGACTTCACAATGAACGAGTAAATCTTTTAATTTTAAAGAGTGATGTCGTAGAAGAGTTTAAAGATGACGTTTTCAGTCCCGTATACAATGTGGATTACGAGTTTGCCTTTATGAAAGCCAAACTGAGAAGAACACCCGAAGAAGATCTTGTGAGCGTACGGCTCACGTTCAAAAAAGTGGGTCTTGAAAACATATCTGATGACATAATAAAAACAAAATTAAAAGATCTGATAGATACGTACATAGAAGGATTTTCTAGAAGATACAAAAACTTGCAAGAGAATTATCGGATAAATAAAGAGAAAATAGATAATTTATTGGTGGAGTATGACCAGGAAGTTCTGGAACTCTGTAAAAGGAGATTTAACTCAGATGCAGATCTTTTAACAGAAAAATTAAAAGAAATTCTGATCTCTGCTTTTCTGTCTTAGAAAAATATATAAGGTATAAAACTTAGTATAATTTATGAATCTTTCAGATAAAGACAAGGCAATACTGGCTTTAACAATTATGATTATAATTACTCTCCTTGTGAGTTATTCTGCCAGTTTTCAGATTTTGAGGCTTAAAACAGCCAAAAGTAACTATATTATAATAACAAGAAACATTGATAACAGCGAAGAACTGATAGATCTCCTGGACGAAAAGGATAGCGCAATTTACGATTTAGAAACTGAGCTGAAAAGTTTGAACGAAGAAAAGGAGAGGTTGAACTCAGAGATTGAAGAAAAGAAGAGAGAAATTGGGGCAATGGAAGAAGCTTCAAAAGAGTCAGACAAAAAAACTAAACTCTATCTCTCATCAGAAAAGAGGTTATCTTATATATTAAAAAGATACAGTTATCTTCTGGAAAAAGATATAGAAGAGTATCAAAAAGATCCCAGAAAATTTATAAGAGAATCAGCAGAACTTGAAAATATGATCGAGAATATAGATAGAGACGATTTTTTGAGAAATACGTACGACTACATAATAGATAACTTTTATTACTTCTACGATCCCTTCACCCTGACGTCTGAAGGCGTCCAGGAGTGGAACTTCTTTTTGGCGTATGATCTGAAGAATGAAGAATGGATAACGGTTTCTTTAGACAGGGACGAACTTATCTTGAGTGTTCTTCCTGAAACGATCTTCTATCCGGAAGAAACAATAGATCTAGGAGGCGGGGACTGCGAGGATCTCACTATCCTTTATGTTTCTGCATGCATACACGAGGGATACGATGCACACGTGTATGTTGTGGATATCGTTTCAGAAGATCCATTGATCCAGCCCGTTTCTCATACTTTTGCTGTCGTAGACGATACTCTCGTGGATATAACTATGAAACAGTTCATTGTTGGAGACGATCTTTTTGAACGGTACGGGAAGGCCATAAAAGCTGAGAAGATCACTCTGGCAGTAATATACAACGACGAAAAAATAGAAAATAAAAAGATTGTTCTTTACCCTACATAAATTTTTATGTATATGGTATCCTGAGCAAAATTTCCTGAAGTTCTTATTTTGAGGACATACTCTCCAGGTTCAACAGAACCTGGTATGTTTAGAGTAATAGTAAAAGTTCCTACAGATCTTTTATTTATGGTGACCCTTTCTGGCGAAGTTTCAACCTCCATACCCTCCGGTGCTTCCACTTCGAGAGTTACGTTGTGTACTTTTAATATCCCCGTGTTGGAAACGTCTATCTCTATCGTATGCGTTCCCTTTTCGAGAGAGAGCGTTCCTATCTCAATCCCATTTTGCACAGCGAATGTCCCCCCGGAGTTAATATTTAAAATATTTATTCCAAAAAACCTTTCTATTGGAAAATGAAGCGATGATCTTTCGGTATTCAAGAAATATCCAGTTGCATATCCGATTGAGTAGTCATCGTCACTCTTTCCTGCAAACCACATTTTGTAGGAATTTCCATTCTTGATAACTGCAGGACAATACGTTCTCCCCTGTCGCCATGGGTGACCATCGTCTTTGTGGAAAAGCGGATTGTTCGCATCTCTCGTCCAGTGTATACCGTCAAACGAGGTAGCATAGCCGATACCGTTATTCATAGCTCCTATACCACCGGAATACCACATTTCATACGTTGATCCAGTTTTAATGATTGTGGCTCTGCTCACAAAATCATAATCCCAATCTCCCGGAATGTATGTCCCCTCCAGGACTGGATCAGCGTTTCCATCGCCAGTCTCGTCGTAGCCGTTCCATACGATTCCGTTGCTCGAATACCCGAGCCCGATGCTTTCCACTCCTCCCGTTGTTCCGTCGTAGTACATCACAAACGTGTAATCAAAAGGATTGTTTCCCGTATTGGTGGCATCTGGATTGTATAAAATATCACAGGGACCGTACGATCCTCTGTTCCAATCCGGCCATGTGCCTGTAACTATCGGCACGGCACCGTTTTGAAGTGGCTGGTAATTGTACCATGCTACACCATCAGGGGATTCAGTATATCCTATGGCTTCAACGCCGTATATGCCGCCGGGAGCACCTGAATCTAAGTCCCAGTACCACATGCGATAGTACATTGTGGCACCACTGGGATTGTCGCCGCTGTTAACTCCAGTGAATCCCTCCTGAAAGTACTCAACGGTGGCGTGGTAGCCGTCACTCATTACCACACTCATATCAATCCAGGTTATCCCGTCATCGGAGATTGCGAGACCCGTCTGTCCGCCCGAGGCGCCGTACCACATTTTGTATCGCGCAGCGATACCGTGTCCCGAGAACTCATCCGGATCATAGAGCACGCTGGGATAATAAGCTTTCGGACCGCCTATCCACTCTCCAAATATCGGATTGCCGTTATATTCTCTCCACCTGATCTCTTCGCCGATGACCAGAGGAAGTAAAAGAATCAAAATTATTGAGATTCCTAATATTTTATGATAATGCATAAATCCTCTTTCTCAATGACATTTAAAAAGATTTTTGTAACTGTAAAATAGGTGTAGATGGGAGTATTCACTGGTTAGTTAAGAAAATACCCACAATTTTACCTTTTAGCTCCATTGTTGATCTTTGAGGCTGGGAGAAAATTTATATATCTCTTAACAGATGGTCATTAAAAAATAGGAGTGTGATGTAAAATGAACAAAGAGGGGAGTGTGAAAATAACGTCTTTATTCGTTATATTAAGCCTTTTGGCTGCTATTTTACCGATCTATTCGTTGGACAGACCCGAAGGAGATATAGAAGAGATAAATAATCAATGCGTAGGAAACAGGAGTTTCAGCATTGATATTAACGATGCTGATTATGCGATACTAGAAGTTAAAGGAGAAGGTGTGCAGAGATATGAAGAAGGTGTTATAAAACAGGAGGGTTCTGAAGGATACAAAGCCCTGTCGCGTACGCAGACATTCACTTGTAACGGCGAGATCACGAAAGTTAGTGTGTACATAAGACCACCTCGTATTTACAATCACGTAGTTAATATTGTATGGCCCACGATTAGGAGAGTTTTTTTATTTGGGCTGACTAGGGTGGTATATCGTAGGATTCCCATGGTATATCGTAGGATTCCCACAAGACCTGTTTCTGTACGCTTTACATTATACCTAAAAGATCTCAATGACAATATAGTATTTCAATCTCAGATCAGGGTGTCAGCGCTAGGTAGACCATTATGGGCCACTTTAGAAGTTCCAAATCTCAGTTTGAATGGCCAATATAAGTTGCAGCTTATTGGCGCCAAAGAGTTTTTATGGTACTACGGCTCCGGTTATTCAGGAGGATCAGCAGATTTCAATGCCAATAAAGATTTCTGTTTCAGAATACACTGTAGGGAAGAGACAACTGTATATCCAGAACTAGTACAAT
>JAGLWR010000048.1 GCA_023133315.1 Methanomicrobia archaeon
TTCATGATATCACTCTCATTAATTATCTATACTTTATAATTAAATGTTATATATAAAACTTTCGTTTCAAACCCCAAAATTCAGTCCGTGCCTGCATACAGTTCTTTAATTGAACATAATTCTTTATACTTTCAGTATGTGTGTATTACATACCCAAATTCGATTCAGGGTCCTGTCTCGTAGGAGTTCTAATCCCACCTCCACATGTCTATTTCTTATAATTGCTTCTCAATATTTTGAAAGGTGAATATGGTGTTCATGCAAAGGATTGTTATTTCTAATGTACTATCTGCACTTTCTTAACATTCCGTAGTGAGTGAGCGTGGTTCCCGGAATCATACCCTTTTCCACTACTTCAAATCCATATCTTCCATAGAGTGCGACATTTTTCTCAGTCTGCGTTTCTAAAAAACACGGCATTTTTTCGCTATCCAATCGATTTAACATAGCTTTTAGTAATATTCGTGCATACCCCTTTCCTTGATGTTCTGGTGCAACACCAATGGGACCTGAGTACCAATATGATTGCTTGACAACTTTGTTACGAAGATCAATTGAATAATGATTGGCAGATTCTAATCGAGAAACTGTACTGAATCCTAGTTGAAAATAAAGTTTCCACCCACCAACTCTTATGGCATTCATTTTACTTATTTCAGCTTTATTACTCGGTAACCATACAGCTACACCTTCAATATTTTTTGAAGGGGCATAAACTTCACCATGCACAATACCATAGTTAATACGGAAGAGAAAATATTTGTATAATTTATCAATTCTTGTTTTTTTCTCTGGACAAATGAAACAACAGAGTGGATCTTCTTGAAAGGCATGAGCAAGAATCTTTGCAGCTATTTTAAGCTGTTTTTTGTTTATTCGAAATAGATCATCCAAGTTATAAGATATAATAATGCTTACAACCCCAAATTTATTAATGTTTCTGGTATCAGTTTTCTATAACATATATATTTTTTAGTTATATTTCTTTGCTATAAAGTTTATATTGTCCCATATTCTCGGAGATCACGTCCACTCAAATGTTTCTCTATACCCCTTCTATCTTCTCTTCTTTGAGTCTGTCTCTTATTGCAGAGAATACGAGGAATAAGAAACCAAGTATAACCAATATTACAGGAATTCTTATCCAGAGTTCTATATCTGCCTGTATAAATTTATAGATACCATAAGCTAAGGGGGCCCCTACTCCTATCCCCAGGCATAGGAATCCCAGAGTTCTGAGAAGATCCATTATTTGAGCCTCACGGCAGTTCCGTAGACGAGCATCTCGGCCGCACCCTGCGCCACGCTGCTTGTCATGAATCTAACATTGATTACCGCGTCGGCATTGAGTTTCTCTGCTTCTTTGATCATTCTCTGGAGTGCTTCTTCTCTTGATTCCGACAGCATCTCCGTATACTCTGTCAGCTCTCCACCTACTATGTTCCTCAATCCTGCCATTATGTCTTTCCCTATGTGCTTGGCTCTTATAGTGTTTGCCTTTACCAATCCCAGGACTTCAGCTACTTCACTTCCCGGGACAAAATCCGTATTCACTATTATCATTTTATCACCTACAATATCTGTTACTGTTGATTATAAAAACTTATTCTTTTCTAAGTAAGGATATATATCTTTAAGAGTTTTGATTTTAGGACAGTCAAGTTCTCCATATTTTTCTTTTCTATCTATGAGTATAGGAATAAGTCCAACATTCTTGGCACCGTAAAAATCTTCATAAGGATCATCTCCCACGTAAAAACACTGATATGGAGCCAAATTGATTTTTCTTAAAGCTTCGAGGAATATTTTCGGATTAGGTTTTAAGATTTTTACATCTTTTGATGCCACAATCACTGAAAAATATTTTTTAAGTTTTAATTCTTCAAAAATATCGGCTATATTTGATTCTAAATCCCAGTTGGAAATGACACCGAGAATATAATTTTTAGAGAGCGTATCCAAAACCTCCAGAGTTTCCGGATATCTCAAAAACGTTGTTTTTTCCATAATTCTATCATAGATTTTTTCTCCAAGATTTTTTTTAATTCCCAGATCTTTAAGTATTATCTGAATGAATGCAGACCAAAACTCTCTAAAATTTCCGAAGCTGAAATTTTTTTCATAGAGTGTGTAATAAAATTCCCTGGCTTTCATACACGATCTGGAAAATTCTTCCTGAGTTACATTATACTCCTGGAGGGATTCGTAGATTGTTTCACTGATTTTTGGCTGCATCTTGATGAGAGTACCCACAGCGTCAAAAAGAACTCCTTGTATCATGCAGTACAATGAATTCCTATGTTTAAATTGTTTATGGAAAAGAATAAAAAGAAATATAAATAGGTTATAACATGATAGAAAGCTACAGATTTGGCAGGATCTGTGTAAATGGAAAAAATTATAGAAACGATGTACTCATTTTCGATGATGAGATAAAAGAATGGTGGAGAGTAAAAGGACACGAACTCCATACAAAAGATCTGGAATGGGTCATCGGTAAAAAACCTGAGATTATAATCATCGGTACGGGAGCATACGGTATTTTAAAAGTTCCAGAAGAAGTAAAAGATTATTTGAATTCCATGAAAATAGAGATCAAAATAGAAAAAACAAAACGGGCGTGCGAGCTTTACAATGAATTGAAAGATAAAAAAAGAGTTGCTGCAGGATTTCATTTAACGTGCTGATTATCAAAAACCTTTAATATATAGAGAACAAGATGAGAGATATGGATAAGGACTATCTTGACTGGCATAAAGTTGATGAGGCCGTCTGGACACTGGTTGACGTGATCTTGAAGGATTACAGTCCCGATCTCCTCATAGGTATATCGAGAGGAGGATTAGCACCGGCTGTGAGGTTTTCTCACATAACTGGATTGCCCCTGCGGGTCATGGGATTTAAATTCTATAAAGACATAGGAAAAACACAGGAAAAGCCTGAAATTACAATTCCGCTAACGGAGAATGTAGAAAATAAAAAAATTTTGGTCATAGACGATGTCGCAGACACCGGAGAAACACTCGTGGAAGTGAAGAGGTACTTAGAAGAAAAAAACCCTGCAGAGGTACGGATAGCTGTCATAGCAAAAAAGCCGACGAGTGTATTCGATCCAGATTATTACATCATGTTTACAGATAAATGGATAGTTTTTCCATGGGAAAAAATGCCGGTGACCAAAAAATGAGGAGTTTTATAGCTATAGATATCGAGGATAGTCTTAAAAGCAAAATTCGGGATATTCAAAATACGATAGGTACTAAGTATCTAAAAATAAAATTCGTAGAACCTGAAAACCTACATTTCACCCCAAAATTTCTTGGAGAGATAGAGGAAAACGGTCTTGACAACATTTATGAAATATTGCAGAAAAATCTTAAAAATTATAAACCGTTTGAGATCAATTTGAAAGGATTGGGCGCATTTCCAAGTTTTTCGTATATAAGAGTTTTATGGATCGGGATTCAAGACGAGAGTAACTCCTTAATAAACATAGCTGATGGATTAAACAGAGATTTAAAAAAGCTGGGATTTAAAGAGGAACGAAAACACATACCGCATCTGACGATAGGGAGAGTAAAGTTTATCAAGGATAAAGAAAAAATCTCTCAAATTTTGAAGGAATTACAGAATGTGAAAATAGGAAAAATGATGGTGGATAGAGTTTTGATAAAAAAAAGTGTACTGACGCCCAAAGGCCCAATTTATTCAGATTTGAAGGAAGTACGATTATCATCTATGATAGGGAAAAGATACTGAAGGAGATAAAACCTTCAGAAGAAGAGTTAGAAAAAGGTTTTGGTGTATATAACAATATAAAAGAATTCATCGTAAAAAAATTTAATCTAGAAGCAGCACTTCAGGGGTCTTTCATAAAAGGTACAAGTTTGAAGGGGGACAAAGACCTCGATATTTTTATTTTCTTCTCTTTGGATGTCTCTAAAGAGGCACTCAAAAAAAGAGGCCTGGAGATCGGAAAGAATGTATTTGAAGAGTTCAAAGGAAAATATGAGATTAAATATGCCGAACATCCCTACGTAAATGGAAAAATTGAAAATCACGATGTTGACATAGTACCATGTTACGCAATAGAAAAAATAGAGGATATGAAGAGCAGCGTTGATAGAACTCCCTTACACACAAAGATCATTCTTGAAAAAATGACAGATTTTCAAAAAGATGATACAAGAATTCTGAAAAAATTTATGAAATTGATCAATGTATACGGATCTGAGTTCAAGGTAACGGGATTTTCCGGGTATCTCTGCGAGCTATTGATTTTGTATTATGAAAGCTTTGAACGTGCTCTAGAAAATGCTTCCGAGTGGAAACAAAACCAGAAAATAATCTTTGAAAAAGTAGAAAAAGAGTTTTCAGACCCTTTAATTATAATTGATCCCGTCGATCCAGCGAGAAACGCTGCCTCCTGCGTAAGTTTGCAAAAATTTTCAGAGTTTATCTATTATTCACGAGAGTTTTTTAAAAACAAAAAGTTTGAGAAAATAAAAACTGAGTATAAGAAATCGGAAGGGACAGAATTGATCGTTTTGAACTTCAAGACAGATATTATGGAAGATTTACTTTTTCCACAGTTGAGAAAAACACGGGATTTCATTAAGAGTCATCTCGAAAAAAATGGGTTCAGAATCTATAAGTCCAAGATCTTCAGTTCCGGAATACTTTTCGAGTTTGAGGTTTTTAATCTTCCGAAAATGAAGATTCATGAAGGACCCTTTATATACGACAGAGAAAACTGCGAAACCTTCATCAAGAAACATAAAACCGTAGTCATTATTGGAGACAGAATCTGTACAGAGATAGAGAGGAAATTTAAAACGGCACAAAACTGTATAGAGTTTTTGATAGAAGATAGAGAAGGATTCGGAAAAGATCTGAAAAAAGTTCAATGTTTTATCTCTAAAGAGGAAATAAAAGAGGTTTACGATTAGAGAATGATAGTATTTCCTTCTCTTTCATACTCTAATTCTTTTTCATATATTATGTGCACTCTGTAATCTTTTTTAAGAGTAATTCTCAAACCTTCTTTATAATCACTTAAAAATATATAGAGTTCGTTTCCTTCTACTTTGTAATTCACTATAAGTTCTTTCCTGAACGTCCACCAATCTACAAAATCCTTCATTTGTGGGGACCATGCATTTTTCGGAACATCGATATTTGGATCCAGAGAATGTGTCATAAAAACTCTTCTATTTCTCGTATGGGGTATCTGGGGCAGATAATGAACATAAAAATTGTCAAAAATACTCATTTCACTCTCATAACTAAATCCAAGATCTTTCAGAGCTCTGGACGTTTCAAAATTATGATAGAATCCAGGGGATCTGAATCCATAGATCGTGAAATCTTTTTCCAGTATCTCTCTACCTTTTTTTATCATCTCTATCTGTTCTTCGTAGGATCGTGATTTAAATTCCTTTTCTGTATGTGTATATCCATGTTGCGCCACTTCTACGTCATACTCTTTTAATATTTCAACAATGTGGGTATTATCTGTAAACTTTTCACCGGCATGATATGGAATAACAAATAATGTCGGTCTGACATTTTTTTCTTTCAGATACTCCAAAAAGCTTTGCAATTTATATGGATCTGTGTAATAAGAAATATCATCTACCGTCACAAGAAAAACGGAATCGTAGTTATAGGGATATTGAGAAACACTGAACTCTCCAAAGTCTTCAATGATCTCTTCCCTATAAAAAACAGACTCAAAATATGTATAGAACCCATTTGTGTAAAAAAGGAACAGTATCAGAAGTATGTAAAAAATTAGATATTTTTTCATTTTTTCTCATTGAGTAAACATGCAAGTACATTGGTGTAAATGGCCTCTAGAAGTTTTTCTTCCTTTGCTTCTGCATCTTTTGGCATTAATGCAGCTTTAGCTACAGTTTTCAGCATTATACCCTTTAGCATTGCTATTCTAACTTTTTCTACATATTCTTCATCCGTCTCAAGCCCGACTGCTTCCATTTCTCTTCTTATATTTCTCTTGTCGATCTTTTCGAGTTCTTCTTCATCGTATCCCATTTATTCACCTCTACTGAGGTTCAATATGGCCTCTGCTATATCTCCCCCACTTTCTTTTAAAGCTTTTTTGGCTTCTTCTTCACTCACACCAGCTTTTTCTGCTACCATTTTTATGTCTTCTTCAGGAAAACCCAACTCCTTTTCTACAAATGTTCCAACAACTTGAAAGGATTTTTGACCCATCATGTCTATTTCTGTAACCTGTGGCTCTATAAACTCCCATTTTTTATCATCGAATGTAAAAATAATCTCGTTAACAGGCAGCTCTTTCGTTTTTATTCCTGCTTTTTTCATTAATTTTTTCATCTGTTTCGGGTTCATATTGGGCATCATAAAAAAAACTTCTACTGAAATAATATAAATCTTTTCATGCCTGGAAACTCTTTCGTCATATGTAGGCAAAAATCGAAATAGAATAAGACAATACACTATTTTACAGTAACATTTAAATATTAGCCCAGTCCATTATCCATGATGAAAATTGGCATTATAGGCTGCGGATACATAGGACGTATAATAGCCGAGAACTTTAAAAACGAGGTTTCGGCGTGCTATGACAGGAATATAGGGAGCATGGAAAAAATAAGTGAAATTGTAACCAGAGATATTGCGTGTTCTTTCGAAAAAATTATAAAAATGGATATGGACCTGATCGTGGAATCAGCATCTATAGAAGCGGTTAGAGAGTTAGTCCCAAAAGTTTTAGAGAACGGAAAAGACGTTTTGATAATGAGCGTTGGAGCTCTTGCAGATCCTAAGCTACTTTCACGATTAAAGAAACTTGCATTCGAAAATAATTGCAAAATATACATCTCTCATGGTGCCATAGGGGGTTTAGATGCTATCAAATCTGCATCGTTGACCGGTGTCAGGAAGATAACGCTCACCACGCGAAAAAATCCGGCTGCATTGGGAATGAACCCTACCAAAGAAAAGATAGTTTTTGAAGGTCCCGCTTCGGAGGCAGTAACAAAATTCCCGAAAAATATAAATGTCTCTGTTGCCTTAAGCCTTGCAGCCGATAAAGAAGCGTACGTGAAAATAATAGCTGATCCATCTGTGGATACAAATATTCATGAGATCTCTGTAGAAGGAGATTTTGGAAAGATGAACCTTGTTTTTAATAATCTTCCTTCAGAAAACAAGAGAACATCCATACTCGCAGCACTTTCTGCCGTCAGTTTAATAAAAAATTTAAAATCCGAAATGTTCATATATTAGGTGTTTTTATGTTTTTGGATAAATATTCAAAAATAATAGAGAAAATAGAGTATTATTCAAATGAAACTCTAAACTCTATGATAAAAAATTATGAAAATGTAATATTGAAAGATTTTTACAAAGATATTGTGAGTGTTATGGGTGCAGGTAAGAAACTGAGACCATTAAGTATGATTTTTGCTTTCAATGGGATAAAAAATGAGATAAATGAGGAGATTATTAAAGTCTCTGTTTCGTGCGAGCTTGTTCACAATGCCTCTCTGATATTAGATGATGCGATGGACGAAGATGTTATGAGACGCGGCAAGAAAACATTTAACTCCATCTATGCAGACAAATTTTTAAGATCCGTAGGGTTTAATTTCAGCTCGTATGAAAGTGGACAGAGCTGGATAGAAAAAGACTCCATCCTGGGGATTATAGAGATGCAAAGAAATATTTCCAGGTTTTCTTACGCCTTATCAGTACTTGCTTCCAATGTCTTATACGAGCTCAGTGAAGAAGTTTTAAACTCACAATTTCCCAAGAAACTGAGAATAAAAGTATTGGAGCAGCACAGAAAGATGTACTTGAGACTCAATGAAGGGCAACTTCTGGATATTTTAATGGAAAAAAGAAAAATGAGTGAAAAGGTGGAATCGGACTTAGAGAAAATGAATAAAGACCGAAGAAGAGCGGAAGAGGAGTACCTCAAGAGCCAGGAAGGAGTACTTGAAGTGAAAAGAATACAAAGAGAAGGTATTCAAAGCCCCGAAGACTTGCTAATGTATATTACAGCGGTGATTGAGGACGCAAAGCACAGCGAGGACATGGCACGAATCGGTAACAA
>JAGLWR010000049.1 GCA_023133315.1 Methanomicrobia archaeon
TTTTTTATATTTTCTAATACTTCTTCTATTTCTTATGGCATCAAATACATCCATTTTATCACTTCCATAAAACATTGAAGGGTCGATCTTAATATAGTTTCGTTACGGTTTTTGAGAAGATAAGATAATCTGTAACATTTAAATTCAACAAAGAATAAGTATTACTATGAAACCAATAACCGAATCAAAAAATTTTCTGTATCTTCTGACCATATGCGTAGTTGTTTCTTTGATTCTGAATGTATCTTTGATCTATACGCTCTATTCTACTAAAGAAAACGTTTTTTCAGGAATGGAGGAGTTTTCTGACGAATTGAGAGATCTCAAAGATGAAAAGATGTCTTTCGTTATTCCCATAGACACAACTGTCACAGTACCAATCAAGGAAACCGTGGTCGTGGATATACCATATTATGGAAAACTTGCGATACCCTTTGAAGCGAATCTGAACGTTCCTATAAAGATAGAAGTAAAAATAGAAAAAACGCTGGAAGAAATTGGATTGGGCGATCTTATAGATAGAATCATTGAACTGATCCAGGAATACAGTAAATTATGACATTTTATGAGAACAAACGCTAAAGGATACTTTAACCTATTTCTTCTTTATTTTGATTATGTCACCGATAGTAAGATTTTTTGAGCCCATACTGAGTTTTGGAATCTCAACTTCTGAGATTTTATCTATTATTTTAATTTTTAAAGCTTTTTCAAGCTTTTTGGCAAGAGTATAAGACGGTGACATGCTTCTCGTCTCCAACCTATGGATCACGGATTCTTTTTCATTTATCTTAAAAGCTAACTCTTTTTGTGAAAACTTCATACCTTCCCGTGAATTTTTTATTATTTCTGAGTAATCTGGAATTATCGTAAAATTATCTCTTTCACTTTTTAAAGGTCTTTTTTCTTTTTTCTTTTGAGGATATGGTTTTCTCTCTTCTTTGTGCGGTTCAACTTTCGTCCCGAACTTTGTGCAGTTCGGGCATACTCTTAATTGGGCACCATCTACGTATATCTCTGTTCCTCTTCCTCGAAACTCTTTGCCGCAGATTTCGCAGATCATTGTTGAAGACTCACCAAAAGTTATTTAAATACTTTACCCCCAAATAAGTTACTAGAGCAAATTTAACCTAAGATTATAGGAGAGGATATATTGGCTGAAGCTATAGGATACGATAAAGAAGTCTTAATGAAAAAGATCCAGTATCTGGAGTTAGAAAAAAGAAGTGCGGAAACTGAAAAATACAAACTTGAAAGAAGGCTCACAGAACTGGAAAGAGAACTGGAAAGATTGAGATCCCCTCCTTTAATTACGGCTACAGTTCTCGATGTTTTAAGTGATGACAGGGTAGTCGTCAAAAGCTCTTCGGGTCCCGATTTTGTTGTTTCTACCTCAGGATTTATCAATAAAGAAGAGATCTTTGCAGGAACACGAGTAGCTCTGAATCAGAGGACACTCGCTGTCATGGAGGTCCTTCCATCATCTAAAGATCCTATAGTGAGTGGAATGGAGATATTAAAGGCTCCAAATGTGCCTTACAATCTTGTAGGAGGTCTGGAAGCGCAGATGATGGAGATTAAAGAGACTGTGGAACTGCCATTAAAAAACCCAGAAGTATTTGAAAAAATTGGGATAGAACCTCCCAACGGAGTTTTATTTCATGGTCCTCCAGGATGCGGAAAAACCCTGCTGGCAAAGGCCGTAGCTACGGAGACGAAGGCAACGTTCGTTAAAGTCGTGGCTTCAGAGTTTGTAAAAAAATATATAGGGGAAGGTGCCAAACTCGTCAGAGAGGTTTTTAAACTGGGAAGAGATAAAGCACCGAGTATTATTTTTATAGATGAAATTGATGCCCTAGGCGCAAAGAGGACAGATTCTTCTATTTCAGGTGACAGAGAAGTCCAGAGAACATTGATGCAGCTATTGTCAGAGTTAGACGGGTTCGATGCACGAGGAGACGTAAAGGTGATCGCAGCTACAAACAGGATAGATATTTTGGATGAAGCTCTTTTGAGACCCGGAAGGTTTGACAGAAAAATTAAGATCCCGTTACCAACGTATGAGGGAAGGATTGATATTCTGAAAATTCATATCGCAAAAATGAATGTAAAAGATGTAAACCTGGAGAGAATTGCCAAAAATGCCGAGGAAGAGTCAGGGGCTTTTCTTAAATCGGTATGTATGGAAGCGGGAATGTTTGCGATCAGGGAAGGAAAAGAGTTTGTAACTCAGGAAGACTTTGAAAAGGCATTCAATAAGATCTCTGAAAAACCTGAAGAAAAAAGCACAATGTACGGATAAAATGACTACTAATATTACAGAAACTGAAATGAAGAACAGTTTAAAACATTTAATGGAAAAAAATAAGATCTATTTTATGAAATACCCCGACAGTGTCAGAGAGTTCTATAAATCTCCATACGATTTTCTTGTGCTTACAGAAAAATACAATTATGCGATAGAAGTGAAAAAAATCAAAACAAAGAGCTTCCCTTTTAAAAACATAACGGATCACCAGATAGAATCCTTGTTCATGTTCTCAAACCTTTTAAAAAGAAATAGGTCCTTCGTTCTTATTAATTATCGAAATGGAAAGAGGAAAGTAAATGAGAAAATAAATGAGGCGTATATCATAGATATACTTGATTTCATTAACATAAAGGAATCTACAGAAAAAAAGAGTCTGCCTATGGAATGGTGTGAACATAATGCAATTTCATTGAAAAGAATGAGGTTCGAAAAGGGGTATGGATGGGATCTCTCACTCCTTCTAGAGTCCGACCTCGTCTCTTAGCGTTTCTGCCACATCTGTTTTTTCCCACGTAAAATCAGGATCATTCCTGCCAAAATGACCGTAAACAGCTGTTTTTTTGTAAATTGGTCTTAATAAGTCCAGATACTCTATAATTTTTGCAGGTCTTAAATCAAAATTATTCTCCACAGCTTTTTCTATCTTTTCCATATCCACCTTGTTTGTGTTGTAACACTCCATATATAATGATACAGGTTTTGATACCCCGATGGCATACGCCATCTGAAGCTCACATTTATCGGCAAGACCTCCTGCTACTATGTTTTTGACTATATATCTTGCCATGTACGAAGCGGATCTGTCTACTTTCGAAGGATCTTTTCCCGAAAAGCATCCCCCCCCGTGACTTCCTACTCCTCCATAAGTGTCAACGATTATCTTTCTTCCCGTAAGACCAACGTCTGCAGCAGGTCCACCTTTCACGAATCTTCCTGTTGTATTTATATGATATTTCGTTTCATTGTCCACCAGCTCTGACGGGATAACTGGTTCAACGACATGTTCTTTAATATCTTCCCTTACCTTATCTATATCCATGTCATCATGCTGAGCTGCAATTACAACAGCTTCTATCCTTTTAGGTATTTTATTGTTATTATACTCTACAGTTACCTGAGATTTCCCATCAGGCCTTAAATAATCTAAAATTTTCTTTTTTCTCACTTCTGCAAGCTTTTTTGTAAGTTTATGAGCAAAATCCAGAGGCATGGGCATCAAGTTTTCTGTTTCATTCGTTGCATATCCAAACATTAATCCCTGGTCTCCCGCTCCCTGATCTTCTTTGTTGACACCGAGGGCAATGTCTGGGCTCTGTTCATCTATCGCCGTCAACACAGCACACGTTTCATAATCGAATCCATACTCAGGCTCGGTATATCCTATGTCTCTTATGGTTTCTCTTACTATTTTTCGCATATCTACATATGTTTCGGTACTTATCTCGCCAGAAATTAAACATAATCCTGTGCTTACAAGAGTTTCGCACGCCACCCTGCATTTTTTGTCTCCTGTCATTATAGCGTCTAATATAGCATCAGAGATTTGATCAGCTATCTTATCTGGGTGCCCTTCAGTTACAGATTCAGATGTAAAAAGTTTTTTCATACTATCACCGAATAGTATTATCACAATAATTCTCCTTATATATTTTTCCCTATCTTATTACTATTAGTTATATTTTTTCATGGATATGTAGAAACCTTTTTATTTTTCAATGAAATAGAATAGGACACTATGGCAAAAATTGCAGCAAGTAGACTGAGAGACAGGAGGGTAGTTACAGAACAGGGACACGAGATCGGAACTCTTTTTGATATTATCATCGATGAGGACACAGGAAAGATCATGGCTTTTATTGTCGATCCGTCTACCGAGGGAATCAAAGAAGAGCTGATGACTGATAAAAATGGACTCATTCTCGTTCCCTTTGGAGCCTTTTATGCCATAAAGGATTATTTGATAGTAGATGCAAGAAGACTTCCGAAAAGAACGTCAAAAACAAGTCTTTTTACCAAATAAGATCTATTTTAGCTCAATTAAATATAAATAATCAAAATTATCAGAGGAAAAAGGCATGAGGCATGAATCTAATAAATAAAGATGACATATTAGAGATATATACCGATGGGGCTTCAAGAAGGAATCCAGGCCCTTCGGCATGGGCCTTTATTTTTGTAAAAGAAGGAGACATATTTTATCAAAATTGTGGGTATCTCGGAGAAGCTACAAACAATATCGCAGAATATAATGCTATCATCAATGCCCTGAAAGAAGCACAAAAATATACAGGAGGAAAAATAAGAATTTATTCCGATAGTGAACTTGCTATTAGACAGATAAATAAAAACTATAGGATTAACAAAAAACATCTTTCAGAATTGTGCGAGGAGGTTTATTCTCTGTGTCAAAAATTTGAGAAAGTGGAGTTTCTTCACGTTCATCGAGAAGATGTGCACATTAAAAAATGTGATGAATTATGTAATAAATGTTTGAATAACGAGGGTTTTGGAGCGAGTTAGAAGAATGTCAGCTTAAATAAAAAATTTCTTCAGATCTTTAAATTTCGAAAACCTTTTTAATAAATCTTTTTTATTAATAGTATGGACGAAGTTAGCGATATGAGCGTGGGAGAGATCGTAAAACGATTAAAGTCAAATCCCGGAGACGTATTCTTTGCGAATACGACTGTGAAAGTAGTTTCAGTGGATAAGAGTGTAAAAGAAGGAGATAAATGGAGTCTTGGAAGTATAAGAGCTAAAGACATAGAAAATCCAGTAACGCTCAGAGTAAATTTATGGGGTAAACTTTCAATTCTTGTAAACGAACTCAGTAGAGGCGATCTTCTGGAGATAAAGAAGGGACAGGCAAAAAATTATTCTTATAAAGACAGAACGTACCCACAGATAAACTGTGACGACAGATACTCAAATATAGAGATAAAATATAAAAGGGAAAAAATTCTTGTAGACGGCTCAAACGTTGCGTGGATGTCGAAAAAAGATGGAAAACCGAATATAGACAATATAGAGATAATAAAGCTAGAACTGGAAAACAGGGGGTACAATCCAATAATCATTGTCGATGCTACGCTGAGACATATAATTCCTGAAAAAGATAAAAAAAGATTTGAAAAATGGATCGATGAAGAGAAGGTGATCCAGGCTCCTGCGCAGGTGAGAGCGGACGACGCATTAGTAAAGTTTGCGGAAGAAAGAGGATTAAAAATAGTGAGCAACGACACGTTCAGAGAATATGAAAATATGTATCCCTGGATTAAGGACAAAAGCAGAAGAATACCGTTCAACATAATAGGCAGCCAGGCAGTTTTACATTTTCGATAATGGAATATAATTTTCGTTTAAAGTTTTTCAGTGCGGCCCGGGTCATTTTCGAACTTTTTGTCATCATAAACGGGTGAGAACAAAAGGAGAGCTGGGAATTTATTAGAAAAGTTTATAAATCTATAAATTTATAGTTTTATATATGACGACTATAGCTGT
The DNA here is from genome assembly GCA_023133315.1 of Methanomicrobia archaeon. Classification (GTDB taxonomy): domain Archaea; phylum Methanobacteriota_B; class Thermococci; order Methanofastidiosales; family B48-G16; genus B48-G16. The sequence continues at coordinate 5,813 of JAGLWR010000049.1, forward strand.
ATCTCAAAAAACGAAAAAAGAGCTTTTGAAGCTGAAAATAAAAGAGAATAAAAAGAGTCTGGACGAACTCATCAGTGAAATGACGTTGACTTACAAGAAAAAGAAGTTTCTGGAAGCAAGTGAAAAGTTTAGGAAAAAACTGGATGAAAAGGATCTGAAATTAGAGGATTTAAATGAAGCTTGTCATTGACACGAATATTATTTTTTCTGCTCTTTACAATCCTGATTCAAAAGCCGGGAAGATCATCTTCCTTGCAATTGAGGAAGAAATAGAGTTGTACGCCCCTGAATCTGTAAAATCAGAGTTAACAAGGATATTAGAAAAAAAACTGGATTACAAAAAAGAAGAAGTGGAAGAAACAATAATCTCTTTACCCATAACGTGGATAGAGAAGGAGATATATGACGAATATACAGAAGAGTTTGATCTAAAAGATGAAAACGATAGATCAATCGCTGCCTGCTGTTTGATTTTAAACTGCGCTCTTTTGACAGGAGATAAGGATTTTGATAATCTCAAAAAAATAAAGGTAGTGAAGTTGGGAGATATTGAGTTGAAATAACAATCCACCCTTACTCCCAAACTTTTAAATATCTAGTTTGAGATAATTCTAATAATGAAAGACGTCATTGTCGGCGACATCGTAGAGATTCTCCAGAAACTTCAGGAGAGGAAAAAAGAGATAATCAAAGAGGTAAAGAGCGTCAGTGATTATTATCAGAAACAGGAAGAACAAAAAACGGTAGTGAGGCAGCATTACGAGAAATTCTCACACGTGGAAGAGCTTCAGGGATATTATACTCACGTCATGTTCTGCAGACTTATCTTCCTTGACATCAAAAATAGAACTACCTATCTTAAAAAGATGGAGAAGTACTGCGAAGGTATCCAGAACCTTAAATTGGAGGAGATCAGGAACGTCAGATACAATGACGAGTTCCAGGAGTACGTAATTCTCTCTGACAATGGAGAGAGATACGAGATATACGAAGACAATTTGAGATTTATCTACCCCATGTTCTTTAAAATACAGGAAGCCAATATAGCGTTTGATGGGGAGAAATTTATTGTATATAACATAGACGAATAAAGATATAAACTCTATTTTGATTATGCCAGTAATAAAATGTTATCCAGAAGATTTTTGTGTCGAAGAGGTCATTGAAGTAAAACACAAAAAAAATGACTGCTTAGTTTTTACTCTTGAAAAGATGAACAGGAATACGATAGATGCAATAAAGAAAATTGCGGGGATTTTAAATATTCCTTTTAACAACTTTGGCTATGCAGGACTGAAGGATAAACATGCAGTTACGCGACAAAGAGTATCTGTCAAAGGCGTTAAAAAAGAAGACCTCAAAATAGAACTGGGAAATATAACGATTTCAGAGATAGAGAAAGGAGACAGGATACGAATAGGCGATCACCTGGGAAATAAATTTACCATAGTTGTAAGGAATGTTAACACAATAAAAGATATCCCAGAAGGATTTCCCAACTTTTTTGGAGAGCAGAGACTCGACGGCAATGAGATAGTAGGGCGCGAGATGCTGAGGGGTGATCATGAAAGAGCCGTAAAAAATCTTTTAAAAAAAGAAGGCATGGACGAGGAGATAGAGAACGAGGAATTTGATAAAATTTTTGAAAAATATCCGAATACGTACGAAAAAAGGATTCTAAAATTTTTAATTCGCAAAAAAGATTATTTACTAGCTTTGAAATCGCTTCCTTCCGATATTTTAACTTTGTACATCCATGCATACCAGAGTTTTATATTCAATGAATTACTCAAAAAGAGACTTGAGAGATTGGAACTCTGCGAGATAGAGATCGGGGATGTAATTTGCAGTAAAAAATTTGAAAAAAAAGCGTACGTAACAGTGACCTCTTCAAACATCGAAGAGGCGCGAGAAAAGAAATATGTGCCCGTTCTTCCCATAATAGGATATAAAACAAGAGTTTACGGAAAAACAAAAGAGGATCTTGATTTACTACTAGAAAAAGAGAACATAAAACTAGAAGATTTTAAAATAAAATCAATACCCTTCTTGAGTTCAAGGGGTACGTACAGGGAAATAATAGGAAGATACGAAAATTTTAAGGGGAACCTAAAGGACAATACGCTTTTCTGTGAGTTCTTTCTTCCCAAAGGAGAGTACGCCACTGTGTTTATTGATCAACTCG
>JAGLWR010000005.1 GCA_023133315.1 Methanomicrobia archaeon
TACTATACCTTCACCCACACCTGTCCTCATTTTTTCCAGTATTATTCTCGATAGATAGATAGCCTCTTTTTCATCGGCAGATACAAAGAGCTTCGCAAGGTGCGTCAGTTTTTTCTCCTGCGATCGTACACCCTCAAACTCAACTATCCTTTCGAGTGTATGATATATATTTTCAACAGAGAGTTCCTCGGAAAAAAATGATACCTGCTTTTTATGTGCCACTGCCTTTCCTACCGCCTTTCCGACATCTCCCTCTTCTCTCACGTAATCTGTTATAGTACTTTCTTTTATTCCCGTAACGTTTACTACACTCTTTATGAGAAGTTGAGCTCCTATACCGATTTTTTTATCCATCCACTTCGGGAATGTCTCACCGAGTAAAAGCTGGATCACTATGCTCGTTAAATCATCCGGAGTTTCTTTAAGGAGTCTTGCAACTATCTCTGTTTTCTCCAGTCTTGCTGGTGTTTTTTCCAGCTTTTCATAAACATCCACTATTTTTTTGAATTTCATTTTATCACTAAAAAAGGCTTAAAAGATATGGTAAGGCGATGAAAGTTCCTATCATGCTTCCTACATTTGCAAATGCAACTACTAAAAGTATCCTCGTTATATTATTTTTCCAGTAATCTCTTACTCTCTCCAATTTTGAAAGATCCTCAAAATCTTTCACCTTGGGTGTCCTCATTTTTGCTTCCATCAATCCTGCAAACCATCCTGCTGCCAGGGCAGGGTTTAACGATGTTATAGGAGCGGCAGCAAGCGCCGTCAAGACAGAGAAAGGATGCCCAAATGCAAGTACGACACCCAATGCCGACAACGTTCCATTAATAAGAGTCCATGCAATTAAAATATTTAAAGTAAAACTCACCCCTCTGGAATAAACCCCATAGATAACTAAACTAACAAAAAGAATTGGAATGGTATACGCTATGATCTTAGCTTTACTCCTTTTTTTGGTAGTTTTTTCTAACTCCGTTTTACGATTTGGAGTAAATGTTTCCTTTATGAGATTCTCTTCGATTATATTTTTGACACCATCTAAATGCCCCGCCCCTATGACGACGACGATCTTCTTTCCTTCTCTGTATTTTTCAAGGATCTTCAACGCTATATACTCGTCTCTTTCATCTATGAGGGCTTTTTTAATATTCGGTATCTTCTCAGATAACTCATTCAGAACTTCGTTGAGCACATCTTTATCTTTCAGGCTCTCTATCATCTCTTCATCTATTTCCTCAAAAAATCCGTAAAATATGTAAAAAATAAACTTGAATTTTTCTTTAAGAGACATATAATCCCAGCTTCTCTTAAATGTTGTTTGTATATTCCTATCCACAAGAACTATCTCTTTACCAAGATTCTCGGCCAGTTCAACAGCTTTGAGCATCTCAGTTCCGGGAGCAACTCCAAACTCAGTTCCGAGCTTTTTTTGATAATTCGATAAAATTATGTTAATTAAAAGAAGATACGTCTTTCCATCCTTCACAACAGTGGGTATGCTCATGTTTTCCCATTTTTTTTTGTTTTTGAGAGCATTAAATCTCTGTTCACATAACTCAACGCCAACACAGTCAGGATTTTCTTCTATAATCGTATTTTTGACTAAATTGACACTTTCTTCTGAGATATGAGAAGTACCTACGAGTATGATCTTTTCGTTGATCTTTTCCACAAACATAATGGTATATCTCGGTTTGAATTTATAAATTTAGGTATTGGGTTTCGAAAATAATTCTGTAGTAATTCAAGTATCCAATTCATCTTCGAGAAGTATGAGAATTGTTGAGTTGTGGTGTGGATATAAATAAAGAAAATAAAAAGCTTTTTATTATCCTGTGAAGAGAAATAACTATGGAAGAGATAGAGGTAATCTATGAAAATGGTGTGTTCAAGCCATTGAAAAAGGTGGATCTGAAAGAAAAAGAAAAAGTGAGAATAAGGATAACATCTGAGAAAACATTGGCAAGAGAGTTTCAGGGGGCTTTAAAACTTGATAATGAAAAAATCATTGAAGAGATAGCAGAAAGTGATGAGATTGTCTAAAATATCAATGATTTTTGATAGCAATATCTTTATTTATTCTGCATTGGATCATCCCAAATTTGGAGAGAAATCAACAAAATTAATATCAAAAGTGGAGTCAAGAGAGATCGAAGGATATATTCCTACTATTGTTTTGAATGAAACGCTGCACAGATTGATGATAGCTGAGACCATTAGAGAAGGAAAGGCTAAAAATGTAAAAGATGCATTATTCATATTAAAAAATGATAGAGAGATCATTCCAAAATTGAAGATTTGTTGGAGTGAAATTAATAAAATCTTTGAAATGAACTTTATTATCTTAAAAGAAAAGACTAATACTTTCTTGAATTCTATTGAAATCTCAAAAAGATATTCCCTTCTGGCGAGAGACGCTTATATAGCCTCCTTTGCTAAAGATTATGGTATTAAAAATATAGCTACATTTGATAAAGATTTCGAGAGAGTTGATTTTCTGAAAGTATGGAAATCATAAGATTTTTTGCCTCATAAATAATAAAGAGATAGAAAAAAATAAAAAAATTCTATCGTTTCTTCATTACCATCCTCACTGTACATCCTACGACAGCCACAATAGCCACTATGAACACAATTATCGGGACAATTTCGGGGATTTCGGGAAATTTCGTTCTTCCTTCCAGCTCGGTAATTTTCTGCGTGCACAGATCAGTCTTTTCCTGATCTATCTCTGAATAAAATCCCTTGGCAATTTCATAACTTTGTATCGCTCCTTCGTAATCTCCCTCTTCTTCCTTTGTTTGAGCCTCTGAAAAAAATTTATCTCCGTTTATGCCTTTATACGCTTTTGAGATGAATTGACTACACACGTTTACCCTTTCTGTATCTCCTATCTCTTCATAAAGAGACTTCGCCTGTGTAAACTTATCTTTTGCTTCTGTGTAATTTTTTTTGTTAAAAAGACTTCCCCCCTCCATGTATAAACTATCTGCTTGCGTCTTTTTTGCTTCTATATCTACTTCCTCTTCTACTTCTTCTTCTTCCTCTTCTTCTTTTTCCTCACCGGGGATCTGTTTTGTATACGTAAAAACATTCAAAAATCTCCAGCTTGAAGCAAGTATTTCTTTTATTCCATCGTTATCTATGTCTTTAGTCCTTATCTTAAATATCTCGTCGCTTGAATACGTGGTACTATAACTCCCAACTTTTTTTTCATTTTCTAACACTATGACATGATTTCCCATTCCCAATATAACTTCATTTATACCGTCTTCATCCAGATCATCGACATATGCAGCGTTAAGGTTTTTGTAACTGGGATATTTAAAACCCCATTCCTTTGTTCCTTCTTTATCATATGCAGAAATTGTGGATTTGTCGAGAATCATTATCTCATCACTTCCATCGGAATCATAATCTCCAAGAAAAATGTCTACAGCTTCTTCATTCAATGATTCTTTCCAGTATAAAAGCCCATTGGAATTATAGAAAAGAAGTTCTTCTCCAGCAAGTACTATTTCTTCAGTGCCGTCTCCATTAAAATCGTTCACTAAAAAAGTATTTACTTCGTCACAGCAGTACCAGATAGTGTTCAGATCCTTATCCAGTACATAGAACATCTCAGCTGCTACAATAAACTCCAGATCGCCATCACCATCAATATCCATACATTCTAACTTTTTTATTTCGGAGATATCATCTCTGGTATGTTTTAAGTTTCCATTTCTGTAGAAGAGATAAATTTTGTTTGTAGTCGCGAAGATTACCTCTTTCCTCGAGTCGCTGTCTATATCCCTTATTAATGCAAATTTAGCATCATCATCTAATGGATACTCAAATTTTAGATTCCCCAGATAATCTATGAGGTAGCCCCTATCTTTTCCACCCACTGCAAAAGAGTTCACAAGATACACTTTTGAAAAATCGAATGCGTATCCTGTATACTTGAATTCTTTCAAGAGATTTCCCTCAAAATCTATGATATATAAAAACTCACTTCCTACAGCTATCTCCTCTTTACCGTCCCCATCGTAATCCAAAACTCTAAAATCGTATACTTTCTCTTTTGTCTGATACTTCCAGTCAGAGCTTGCTAACGGCAGTACGAGGATCAAGACTAAAACAGCTAAAAACTTTCTCATTTTATCCTTCCTCCATATATTTATCCAATCCTCCTTCTATTTTCTCATTGTTCATATAATACCTCAGGAACTCCATCCATGCTTTTTCATAATATCTTTCTTCATCTTTTCTGAACTCATCTGTATATATTTTCTCACTTCTCCTATATAAATCTTTTACTTCTTTTTTTTTCAGTTCTTCGTCTAAGATGAGATACAACAGGGCACGAGGATCGTTATTTTCCAGAACGGAGATAAATCCATTAAGAGCTTTTATATACCCCTTTTCAATCTGTGGTTTTATTTCTTCGTATATTTCTTTCATTTTTTTAACGTCTTTGTCCATTAAGGCCCTGAAAAATCTATCCATTTAACTCACCAAACTCTCTGCAACTTCCAGAGCTTTTTTCTCCAAGTTTTTATTTATACGGCCAGTTTCCACAGCTTTTTCTAGTTTATCCTCATCTATTATCCTTCTGTTGCCTTCTACATCCTCGATCACATCGATCTCTAGATCAAAATATCTAATTCTATCCTGGTATATCTCCACTGGAGTACAGACATTATAATAAACTCCTTTTAACTCATCGTCCTTTGAGTAGTATTTATGTGTAAAATACCATTTTCCCTCTTCTATCTCTGTTATCGCATAATCTCTGAACTCTTTTTTTATATCGAGTCCATCGTAGTACCCTCTTCCAAGAAAATTTCTTCTTAGAACTAATTTAGGATATTCAAACTCCAAAACCTCAGCGTCCCCCAGAGTAATAGGATACTCTTTTATGTGTTCTATCTCGATATACTCTTTCATAGAAGATTTAAAGACATCCAGGAAATTTTTTTCGACTAAATTTTTATCTATTCCTTCATTAATGAGTTTTTCACTGAGATCTATAGCTGCTGAAAGTTCCATCGAATTTTTGTAGAGGTGATGGTTATTAACGGTTGGAAGCATCTCACCCCTTAAAGAATCTAACTTTTTTTTAGAATCCCATCCAAAATATATCTTCAAAACTCTTTTTCCTTCTCTTATTATGCTCGGAGTGGAAAATAGTTCGAAACTATTTAGAATCTTTTCAACTTCATCATAAAGCTCGTTTATTTCTTCTATTAGTTCCTTTTCTTTGCCTATTGCACTGCTTCTGAACAGTATCCCCAGCCTTTTAAGTTGCTTTTTTCCAATCTCGTATAGTCTTTCTCTTTCTTCAGGATCTTTTATTTTTCTACTTATTTTTACAGCTCTGTTCGGAATTAAAACTACATTTTTTCCTGGAAATGTAAGCTTAGCTCTTAAAATTGGCATTTTGTTTATATCGAAAACCTGGAGTAAAGATTCATCCTTTACTTCCTCATAACATGCCCCTATACCGTCCTTTATATCGATAATACTCTTTCTACCTCTTTTTTCAGTTATCCTCCCTTTATAGATCCCATACAACTGAACTCTTTCCATTGTAAAGAAAATATCTAAAAATTCTTTTTCTAAAGTTTCTTTCAGTTTTACAAGATCATTTTTCTCTCCGATTGCTATCAATCCATTGCTTTTATTTTGTCTAATATCTATTTCTGCGGGATCTTTGGATGAGGAACTCACTCCAAATCGTTCTTCCATTGCTTCAGACATCTGGGCGATCTTCCATTTTTTTTCCAACAAAAATTTTGTTAAAGCAGTGCTATATATACCTCTAATTCTTACAGTAGGAGTAGACATCAATTCCACCTCTTTTCTTTCTTTTCAGTAGCCCATAATTATAAAGTTTCTCCAAAATTCTCGAATTTTTACTGAGAAACCGCGGTTCTATCCAGGATATCCCCTGCTCATGGAGGAGTAAGATCTCCTCCAGGATGGAGAGCTCTTCGTCGTCTAAAAATTTTTCTCTTTCTTTTAAAATCAGATCTGCAATAGTGCTCTTTAATGATAAAACTTGCGTTTTTAATGCTTTAATTTCAGATTCTATAAGATTTATTTTTTCTTTCAAAAATTTAGAATCGCTTTCCACAATTATGGGCTCTAAAACGATTTTTAAAATCTCTTTTTCTATCTCATTATACATTTGATCGAAATAGAACTCCGAATCATTTAAAAGTTTCAGATCTAAATTATCCTCAATAGAAAGTTTAAGCTTGTATATCTTTCCAATTGTTGAATCGCCAAAATCTTTTATATTTTTATTGCTAAAAACAACAGATGTAAGACCTGAGATTTTTCCGACTTCGAAACTAAATTTATTGAGCAGATTCACAATTTTTGATACTTCTTTTCTATTTTTAGGATCAAGATGAAGACTAAGTTTTCTTATCTCCAAAAATGTATTTCTGATTGAAGCGAGTTCTATCTCGATCTTTTTCATTGCTTCTTCTTTCATCTATCCTATCTGGTAACTTGCATTTATATTTTTAATGCTCTCACAGAAATGTGTGACTGAATAATTCACATCTTTCGATGATCCCGTTCCTCTTAATTCTGTTCTAACTTTATTTGATATTCACCGTTTGATCTTACTTATGACAGCGGTTCCTACTTTTTCATTATTTACTGCTTTTACTATGTTCTCAGGATCACGTCCAGAAACAAATTTTAACAGGATCCCCGATCTTTTTATGATCTGAGCAGCTGTGATGTCAAAAAGATTATACGTTCCTGCTTTCCCAGAATTTTTCATTATCAGATCTATAAAATCGTCTATTTTAATATTTTCTATAGGTTTTGCCTCTGGATTTAACTTCGGATCACTTGTGTATACATAATCAACATCTGTTATATTAATGAGCTGATCAGCTCCCGTCTCTTCGGCTATAAAACTCGCAACAGCGTTTGTTGATTGCCCTGGGATCAGTCCCCCGCAAACTACAATTTTTCCTGAATTCAATGCCTTTATTACCTCATCGAAATTTTTTGGCGGTATGGGGTAAGCAAGATCTTTTAATGCGGTAATAAAAACCTGTGCATTTATTCTCGAGATTTCTATACCTACAAGATCTTTAAAAGATTCGGGAGCTCCTAAATAATCCAGAGCTTCTATGTATTTCCTCGCCAGATTTCCCCCACCAACAACTATGTTTATTTCGTGTTTCTGTCTTATCTGATCGATCGTATGAACGTAGCGTTTTATTAATTTAGTATTTATATTTTCGCCCTCAAAGAAAACGGATCCTCCAAACTTCAAAACCAATTTCATAAAAGGTGTTATGCATTGAAATTTAAATAGTTTCCCATTTTTTCTTTAGTCCATGACAACAAGGCATACATCATAAAATGACTCTTCCTGTTCATTTAATGGATATAGAAATGACTATCTCTCCCTGTTTAGACACATCATCTGCGATGATTGTTATTTCGGCTTCATCCCCAGATTTGGCGTCTGGAGGAGGTATTATCGTTATGAGTACCTCACCAGAGAGTACTAATCGTGCTCTATCCGTGTCTATCGTAACAGTTTTATTGGAAAGAAATACTTTCCATCCTGAAGGAGCAACTGCTTTGAACGATACTTGGTATACCCCTGTCCCCCCCTTTTCTTCTGCATTAGCAAGAAAAGATATTATATCATCTTTATTGATCGATTCCGAGATATATGTCTTTTTTTCCGGCAGGGATGTAACTTCCAGCGTTAATGATCTGTGCGCTTCATTAGATGCTACGTTCGATATCCCAATCGATCCGGAGATGCTTACTATGTGCCGGGGCATGAGGATCGTTTCCGGCACCAATCCTGATCCTGGCATCCAGTATGATGACTCGAACTCGATGAATCCCTCCTCTGGAATGTATGCCGATATCCAGGCGTGACCTATTATTCCACATTTACCACCTTCGTACTCGAAATCGGCAACGTTTCCTCCGGACATTTTCGCCGGGATTCCTGCGGCTCTCAGTAACGCAATGGATAAATTTGCAAAATTCACACAGTTTCCCTCCCTGTATTTTAGCGTTCTTTTTGCATCAGCGAATATAGCTCCTTCGTCTTCAGGATCCTTTGGAGTTCCAGCGCATACATTGTACCTCACCCAGTTAAGTACCCTCACTATTGCATCCATCACTGACTCAGCTCCCTCCACGATCTCTTCCGCAAGTGCGATTATCTCGGGATCGTCACTCTGCGCAAACGGATCAGGATCGAGGTATTTCTTGACATCGGAAGACAAAGATTCTGTATCGAGAGGATATCTCGATTGCGTGATAAATGGAGAATAACTTACTATATTTTTGCACTCTGCAGTTCTTGTCACAGTTATCTCTGGTGGAGGATCATTCCATTCTGCTCTCTCGTATCTTATAGAATCATCTCTTTTCATCGTCACACTATCTGGAGTTTCACTATACTCAATACTCTGATTGAAAACTTGCTGTGAGAAATGGTAGCTTGAAACGGAAGGGATGTGAACAGTATTAATATATACAGGTTTCTCATCTCCACTCTCTAAATATATTTCATACTCATACTCTGTTGTTTGAGTGAATTTTCCCTGCAATATGTAGAAAAATGGTCCTCGTTTAACAGTTATTGTCTTTGTCAAATCCCCCACTTTTGCCCCCATATCCTCTTTATTCTCTAAAAGTTCATAAAATACAACTCTTATCTCTCTTGTACCTTCTATATTAAGCAGTCCTATTTTCTGAAATTCAACTGTTTTTGAACTCTTTCCTTCCAGATCTATGTCCTGACTCTTTGTTTTTGCTGCTCCAATAATCGCTATGCCTCTGTAACTTCCTGAAGAATCTTTATTATTTTGAACATCTACAATAATAGTCAAAAAGTCTCCCACTTGAGGATTCTCGGGGACTATTCTTAGATCAATGATCTCGAACTCTGCAGGAGATGTGGTAGTAGGAGTGGGTGTGGTGGGGGGTGGTGTGGTGGCCTGCGGTGCTTCAGATATACATCCAGACAGAAAAATGAGTAATATAAGAGATAAAACTAAAATTTTCTTGAATATAGCTAGATTTTCACTCATATTTATAGCATGAATTTCAAGTTTTTAAAGGTTTGGAGAAAATCTTCAACCGAAACCTTTAAATTTATAGAGATATTATTCTTCCTTCGTCTTAGAACAATGGTGACTATAATGAAAGAGTACAGTATAGTGAGATTGAAAGGAAACAAGATCGAGTTTCCAGAAGAAGTCTTTAAAGCCCTGGATCTGGAAAAATGTGAGTATATTCTGATAGAAACAGATTCTGATGAGAAAGAAGCTATAATATCTCCTTTAGCTGCAAAAGGAACTGATTTAGTGGAAATTAATTTAATAGTAAAGAATATACCGGGTGCTAGCGCTAAAGTAGACCTTTTTCTTGGAGAAAATCTTATAAACATACTTTATGAGGAAGGAGAAATGATGGATGAGGATAAGTCTACAGTTGTTAGGCTCGTAGACATATCAAAAAGCAAACTAAACACGGAAGATATAAAGAAGCATCTGAAAGATCTGGATGTGGTAGAGGAGTTTGAAGTATTGAAGGTTTAAGATTTAAAAAGCACTTTAATTACATCTTTAAGGAATTCTTCCCCGTCTTTCAAAAGTTTCTCTCCTTTTTCTGTTATGTAATAGTATTTTCTTCTTGGATTGGTACTTTCATCTCCCCATTTTGTAGTAACGTATCCTCCACTTTGAAGCCTGTATAAAACTACATACGATGTTATGGTGGCTGGAGCCCAATCAAATCGCTTTTTAATCTCGTTTTTAAGCTCATAAGCATACATAGGTCTCCCTTTAAGGAGTTTCAGTACATAGACCCACATAACTTCCTTTGTCATTTTTCTTTTCAGTCTCTCAAGAGGCATTTTATCACCAATTTTAATTAAACTTTATAAAATTTAAATGTTTTATAGACATAAAATATATAAAGCTTATGGTAGATAATAAGAAAGGTGATTTTCATGAGCAATCTAAGAATAGCTATAGCAGGAGTAGGAAACTGTGCATCATCATTGATCCAGGGTCTAGAATATTATAAAGATATTGATGAAAAAGATGAATTGGTCCCTGGATTAATGCACAATGTTTTTGGGAGTTACAAGATAAATGATATAATTCCTGTAGCTGCTTTCGACGTAGACTCAAGAAAGGTAGGTAAGCCGTTAGGAGAGGCGATATTTTCAGGTGAAAACTGTACAATTAAATTTTCAGATCCACCAAAAAGTGATGTCATAGTCCAGAAGGGAGAGGTTCTGGATGGTATTGGCAAATATCTGGGTAAAAAAATACCTATAGACAAAAATCAGAAGCCGGTAGATGTGGCAGCGGTTTTGGAGGAAAGTAACGCAGATGTACTCGTAAACTACATGCCGGTTGGAAGTGAAAAAGCGTCCAGATACTATGCTGAACAGTGCTTAAAAGCGGGTGTTGCTTTTATAAATGCAATGCCAGCGTTCATTGTCTCTGGAGATGACTGGCCAAAAAAGTTTGAGGATGCAGGACTGCCGTGTGCAGGAGACGATATCAAAAGTCAGGTAGGGGCTACGATAGTTCACAGAGTTCTTACACAATTGCTTTTGGACAGGGGAGTTAAAATTGAGAAGAGTTATCAGCTGAACATCGGTGGAAACACCGATTTTTATAATATGTTGGAACAGGAAAGGTTGAAATCAAAAAGAATAAGCAAAACAGAGGCTGTGCAGAGCTTAGTTCCCTACAAAATTCCTTTAAGGATAGGCCCTTCAGACTATGTAGAGTTTTTAAATGATAACAAAGTCTGCTACATCTATATGGTGGGGAAGAAGTTTGGAGACGTACCGTTAACAATAGACCTCAAACTCAGCGTAGAAGATTCGCCCAACTCCGCCGGCGTAATAATAGACGCGATCAGAGCAACTAAAATCGCATTGGATAGAGGTGTGAGCGGACAGTTGTTATCGATCTCTGCTTACAGTTTCAAGCACCCACCAAAACAGTATCCAGATTCAGTAGCAAAACAGATGGTCGAAGAGTTTATACGAGGAGAAAGAGAGAGATGATATGCCAGAAAAAATAAAGATTGGTATTATCATATGCGACCGCTGGAACACATGTGCAGGCGGCAAATGCTTGAGATCCCTCCATAATAGAGAGGGTGCATTCAGTATTTATAAAGATAAGGAAGTAGAACTGGTGGGATATACTACATGTGGAGGCTGCCCTGGTGGTAATGTAGAGTACTGTCCAGAAGAGATGAAGAAGAATGGTGCGGAAGTGATACATCTCGCGACAGGGTTTGTAGTAGGGTATCCTCCCTGCCCGTATATCGATCACTTCTGCGATTTCATCAAAGAAAAGTATCATATGAAAGTAGTTATCGGAACACACCCAATACCTCAGAAATACTATTTGACACATAAGAACCTGGGAACATGGGAATCTTCAGAGTGGAAAAAGAAGATCCAGTTAACTCTAACAGATGAAAAAACGCGGTTGAGTTACGACTGAGTTCATTCCACTATTACTTTTAACATTATTATATAAAAATTCTTAAGCCTGAAATAACTTTTATAAGATACGAAAATATTTAAAGAAGAAGAGAAGAAATTAGAGATGGGAAAATATACAAACAAAGCACTGAACTATATAGGAAAGAAAATTGCAAAAAAACTTGTAATCGAATGTGAAAAATGTGGGACAAAAAGATTGAATTCTTCAATTGATTATTATCTCGGAGAAAGGAAAAAAATGTGTTTCAAATGTATCATGACGGCAAAATTATCAAAACCTTTCATCCGGCACATATTTTCAAATCTAAAAATAGAAGACTCTACTGCCGAAAAATTGCTCAAAGATCCTTTACTTTCAAGAACATTATCAAACTTAGTTGAGGGCATAGCAAAATTTGGAATAAGAAAGCCCCAGATCACGTCGGTGCCAGTAGTCATAGTGTGGAACTTCACGAATAAATGTAATCTCCGCTGCCTTCACTGCCATCAAGACTCGAAGAAATTTGCAGAGAGAGAGCTCACTACGGAAGAAGCTTTTAGAGTTGTGGACAACATTGCAGATGCAGGTACCAGCATTATTACGTTTTCGGGAGGAGAACCTCTGGTGAGAGAAGATATTTTCGAAGTTGCAAGATATGCAAGTGACAAAGGTATTTTTTGTACAATTGCTTCAAATGGGACTTTAATCAACTCAAAAATTGCAGAAAAACTCTGGGATTCCGGGATAAGGAGAGTTGAGATCGGACTCGATGGTGCCTCTCCCGAGCCCCATGAGTTCATAAGAAACTCAAAAGGAAGCTTTGATAAAACATTGAAAGGAATAAAGAGCTGCGTAGATCTCGGGAAATTCCAAGAAATCGCGGTGACCGCCACACTGTACAGGAACAACGTATCGGAAATTCCAAAAATAATTGATCTTGCGGAAGAACTCGGTGCGACACGTTTTTATCTGAATAGAATTATCGCTGCAGGAAGAGGTAAAGACTTCACTAATTTTGACATTCCACGAAAAGAAAAAATAGAAATACTGAATTATCTTTATGATAGATTTCGTGAATCTGTCGTAAAGGGAAAAGGAATTTTATGTTATGCAAGAGGAATGACATATTACAGCAGAATAGGTTATACGAAATCTGGTGGAGAGATGTTTCACGTCAGTGAGGCTGTTTCTGGATACGACAGGATATGGAAGGAGAAGTTCGGTCAGGAAATGTCAAAGATCGTTAGAAAATATGCGAGTGGTTTTGGCGGATGTTCTGCCGGGACTACTTATGCAGGCCTAAGCCCACAGGGGGATCTGCAGCCGTGCGTTGTTGCACCCATTCCGTTAGGGAATCTATTGGAAGAAGATTTAAGAGAAATCTGGATGAAAAATGAGCTGGATTATATGAGAAAAAGAAATGAACTTAAAGGAAGATGTGGGAAATGTTCCTATAATGAGATATGCGGAGGGTGCAGATACACAGCCTTTATAGAAACTGGCGACTGGTTGGAAGAGGATCCATCCTGTCCTTTCAATTAATTCTACTTTTCTATTGAAAAAGTATATATTTAATAAGCCTTTAATTAATTCATGAAAATTGAAGAGATACCTAGAATAAGATTGGGAAGATTGCCAACGCCTCTGGAAAAATTACAAAACTTATCAAAAACTATCGGTGTTCCTGAATTGTACATCAAAAGAGATGACATGACAGGTATAGGGTACGGCGGAAATAAAATTAGAAAGCTGGAGTATCTTCTGGCAGATGCATTATCAAAAGAAGCGGACACTATAATTACAACGGGCGGTGTGCAGTCAAACTTCACGAGGCAAACTACGGCATGCGCAACAAAGCTCGGATTAAAAACAGTTCTCGTCCTGATCGGTAACGAACCTGAAGAGTACCGCGGAAACCTTTTACTGGAAAAACTCATGGGTGCTGAGATACATTTTGTCTCCGCCGAAACCCTTGATGAAGGTGCAGAGAAGGCAGAAAATCTCATGAACTCATTATCTGAAAAGTTGGAAACAGAAGGACATATATCTTATATCATGCCCGTAGGAGGAGCGACACCTATTGGATGTATCGGGTTTGCAAACGCTTTTCTGGAGCTGACATCGCAGATAAACGACCTTGGTATTACAGTAGATCGCATGATATTCGCCACTGGCTCCGGAGGAACGCAGGCAGGACTTTTGGCCGGAAAAAAGATGGTTAATTCAGATATAAATATACTAGGTATCAGAGTCGGAAGGATGTTTGAACCATTTTCGAAAATAATAGCCGAATTGGCTGGAAAAACAGCTGCACTTCTGGACATGAAAAAACCGTTCTCTGAGAAAGATGTGATAACATACTCTGATTTCATAGGAGAAGGTTATGATATTCCGACAAGAGAAGCAAACGATGCCATAAAACTGATGGCGAGAACAGAAGCGATTATCCTGGATCCTGTATATACTGGGAAGGCAATGGCAGGACTGCTGGGATTGATAGATCGCGGAGAGATATCAAAGGACGACACTATAGTATTTTGGCACACGGGAGGAGACATAGCAATGTTTGTAGGTGAGGAGCTGCTTGGCAAGGAGTTCATGGAGAGTTTGAAGAGATGATATCGCCAAAGAGTAGACAAAGGAGATGAAATTAATCCGTGGACAATAGAATCAAAAAAGAAATGATATCTTACTATAATGAAAGAGCAGAAGAGTACGATGATCTATACATCGGGAAAGGTCATTTCACTCTCGATCCCGGTATTTATCTAAAAGATGTAACCAAAGTTTCTGAGATGGCTTCAGAGTTTGGTAACGGGCATTTAATTGATATAGCATGTGGATCTGGCTTCTGGATGTTTAGTTATGCACGAAATTGCAGCAGAATAACACTGCTCGATCAATCAGAAAAAATGCTCAAAGAATGCAAAAAAAGAGTTGAAAAATTAGGATTGATAAATCTAGTTAATTTTATCCAGGGAGATTTTTTAGAAGTCATGCTAGAGGATTCAACGTTTGATAGTGCGTTGGTCGGGTTTCTTCTAAGTCATCTTACCATAGAACAAGAGAAGTTTTTCTTTCTGAAACTTAAAAAAATTCTAAAATCAAATGGCAACTTAATGGTTATTGATAGTGCCTGGAACGATGAACGGCAAAAATATACAAAGAAGGAAGGAATCCAAGAGAGAGTTCTGAACGATGGCCGAAGATTCAAAATATATAAACGGTATTTTGAAAAATCAGACCTTGAAGGAATGGCTCATAGATATAATTTTAAAATTAAATCGTGCTATGTCGGAACGGCGTTTATTGCTGTTATATTGGAAAGAGTTTGAAAAATGCTTAGAGTTGGTAATTGCTGAAACGTTGCTTAACGGTGTGTGGCGATTAGCTACGTCCATTATATAACAATAGGAGAAAAGAAAAAATCAAAGATTTCCTTAAATTCATAAAACGTGATATCCCATATTTTGAGAAAGTTTATATTATGAATTAGATATAGGTATTAGCATGAATGAAATGAAAGATGACTGGAGAATATCAAATAAGATCATGCAGATACAAAAATCTGCAATTCATGAAATGACAAGGTTATCAAAAGAAATAAAAGATGTAGCATTTTTGTCCTGGGCAAAACCAACTTCTAACACGCCAGAGCATATTAGAGAAGGTGCAATTTCTGCAATAGAGAATGGACTTGTAGGTGGATACTCTGAAAACTCTGGTTTGCTGGAGTTAAGGAAAGAGATTGCTAAAAAGCTCAAAAAAGATAACAATATAGATGCTAACGTTTCTCAGATATTAGTTAGCATCGGTACCGTGGAAGGGTTATCTGCTTCAATAATGACTTTGGTCGATCCTGGTGATGAAGTTATTTTGCCATCTCCAACTTATCCCACCTATATCACTCAGATTATTCTAGCTTCGGGAAAGCCAGTTCTTGTTCCTACGATCGAAGAAGAAGGATTTGCCCTTGATATAGGAGCTATAGAAAAGGCAATAACTCCTAAAACAAAAGCAGTTATGTATTGTTCCCCAAACAACCCAACAGGTACTGTCTTTGACGAAAAACAGCTTCGCCAGTTAGCTGATATTGCCTTAGAAAATAACTTAATGGTTATCACGGATGAAGCTTATGAATATTTTACATATGATGGGTATGAGCATTTTAGTATAGCTTCCATACCTGAAATGAGAAAAAATACGATCAGCTGTTTTACATTTACAAAAACATATGCTATGACTGGCTGGAGAATAGGCTATTTGCACACAGATGAGGAATTAATTCCGCAGATTACTAAGGCTCATATACCCCTTGCAATCTGTGCACCAGTAATTTCTCAGTATGCAGCACTTGCTGCTTTGAAAGGTCCCCAAGATTGTATCGCAAAATTCAGAGAACACTACCTCTCCACTCGTAATTTGATGTGTGATCGTCTTGATAATCTCAGTTCAGTTTTTGAGTACCAAAAACCGCGGGGATCTTATCTCATGTTTCCAAAAATATTACTAGAAGAGGGTAAAGACTCAACAAGTTTTTGCAAAAAACTTTTGAAAGAAGCTAAGGTGTCAACAACACCAGGAATAGCTTTTGGGCCAACGGGTGAAGGTCATTTAAGATTGTCATTCTGTGTTTCTGAGGAAACGATAAAAAAAGCATTTGATAGAATGGAAGATTATTTTAAGTAACTATATAGAGGATTGTATAATTCAAAAATAAAAAAATTAAGAAATAAATTCTTCTGTCCATTCTGGAAGTTCAGGTTTTTCCATTCCCTGCCATTTCTCGTCTGTTAATCTGTCATCCATGGGCCATTTAAATTCGTAGTACGAGAATACTGCTCCTTCCGTTATGTACGTTTTTCCTTCTATTTGTACGATGACGAGTAATCTGAATGCGGTGCCGACTCCTTCTTCCAGTACCTGTTCTGAGTTTGTATCTGTGTGTACATCGGCTATTACCTCTATCGATTCATCTGCTTCAGATTCTATAGCGGTTTCAAAGGTACATAACTGTTCCAGGGTTTCTCCGATGTTCCATATTAACTCATATTCTTCATCGCTGAGGGGTTTGTTCTCAAGTTCTTTTTCAGATATAGTTTTCAGTTTTAAAAGTAGATTTTCCAATTCTTCAAGTTTTGCTTCGTATTCGTCTAAGAGCAGTCC
Organism: Methanomicrobia archaeon; assembly: GCA_023133315.1. Lineage (GTDB taxonomy): Archaea > Methanobacteriota_B > Thermococci > Methanofastidiosales > B48-G16 > B48-G16. The sequence continues at coordinate 16,677 of JAGLWR010000005.1, forward strand.
TCTTTTTTCAAGACCTTCTCTCGTCATCTTTGTGAGAGACGCAAGTCGTGCATATACATAAGGCTGAGGCTCGACGTACCCCTTTGTCATTTCTGGTGGCGTGGGCATCGCTGTTGCTTTTATTGTATAACTCTGTTTTGCATAGAGTATGGTATCATGTCTCAGTTCGGTCCACGATCCCAACGCGGTGAACAGTTCCTTTCGGGTCCACGCTTTATTCTGCATGAACTCCGGATAACCTTCTTTTTCCTCCTCTATTAACGGAAGCAGACTGTAGAGCCAGTTCCAGTATAGATTTTGTGTCCAGTCATTCTCGTTTAAAGAAGAAAATTCATCTCTCAATTTTTCCATCTGTTCGTCGTATTTTATGTAATCCGTGTCCCCCTCTTCTTTTAGAATATTCAAAG
>JAGLWR010000050.1 GCA_023133315.1 Methanomicrobia archaeon
CATTGCAATGTATAAGACTACACAGCAGAAAGTTGCTTTCGCGGGAATAATGGCTGCATTTATGGCAGTAGCGGGGTTTTTTCCTGCGATACCTTTATTTGGGCTGGGTAAAGTTATTTCCCTCGGTGCGATTGTCGTGCCGTTGATTGGCATACTTCTCGGGCCCCTCGTTGGAGGATATACTGCCCTCGTCGGTGCATTGATTGGGCAGATGATAGCACCGTATGGTGCTGTTTTTGGATTTTGGACGTTCATACCTCCTACTCTCGGAGCTGTTAATGCTGGACTTCTCTCCCATAAAAAATGGAAACTTTCTTTTCTCCTTTTAGGATTCCTTATACTTCTGTGGTACACGACAGATGTGGGGGTTCAATTATATTATTTCCCATATCTCCACATGATTGCTCTTTTTATGATTGTAATCTTTGGTAGAACAGTATCCGATCTTGACAAAAATCTTTTTCTCAAATTCTTTATCATCTCCTTCTGTGTTCTGTTAACGGATCATATGGCAGGAAATCTCATATTTTTCCTTCTCTATAACCCGACAAAAGCAGCATTTTCCGCTATTCTTGTACAGTATTCGTTTGAAAGAACGTTGATGGCATTGTTTTCAGCCGTAATTGGAACGGGAGTTTTAAAAATATTGAAAGAGGTGAATGTATGGACATTAGAAAAATAGGTGTTTTGATAATAGTGCTAGTTGTAATTGCATCTGTGTCTTTTTTTAAATTCAGAACAGAGGAAGATAAAATTCTTACTATAGAATACAATGGGAACGAGGAAGAAGTTACATTAGAAGAACTGATGAAGATGGAAAAAACTTCGATAAAAGCGCACGACCCACATTTAGGGAGAGAGATACTTTATGAGGGTGTTTCCTTAGAAACTATTAAAAACAATTTAACTATAATCTGTAAAAATGTTAAAATAATTGCAGAAGATGGATACAATAAGATAATAGATTCAAAGGATTTTGGAACAGGAATTATAATAGCATACAAGGCAGACGGAGATTTTATTTCTAAAGGGGATGGGGGACTCATAAAACTTTCCTTCTCAGAAGAAGCTCAGAAAATATACGATGAAAAAAACTGGGTATGGTGGATAACGCGATTAGAATTTCAACAGTAAAACGTATTATAAACTTTAGAGTTGATAATAATATTTCCTCAAATGTTCAGTTAAAGAAAGATTTATAAACTTATGTTACAATATGGAATTAAGAGGGATGGTTTTTCCTCCTTTTCCCCATCCCTTTTCTTTTCTATCTAAAAATTTTCAATAAAGACAATAGATCAGCATCGGTTTTTATACCCGTTTTTGAAAAATGAGTTCTTGAAGCCTGAAACCCCATTCTCTTCAGTTCATCCAGAACAAGATCTATCTTTTTAAGATCGAATTTATAAGTCTTTGCCAGTTTATGGACATCGTAATAAAAGGGAACAATTATCTCCTTTTTTATTGCATTGAGAATTTTTTCCAGATCGGAGTTCATCTCTTTTTTCATGGCATTGTCCAGAAAATTATCATTTTTTATCTTTCCAGTCCATACGGGGAGAGAAAAATTGATTTTTTTACCGCAGTTGGGGCATGTCTGCATAATATCTTTCGAATAAGTTCTGTATCCACAGGTACAGTAATAAACTATCTGCAAATTTTTTATGTTCTTTTCTATTCCTGTTAAACTTTTTTTTACACTGAGAAATACACGCATGTAATGTTTGTGAGCGTATGCAAGTAGCACATCTATTGAATAACCCTGTTTCATCGCCTCTCTTAAAATACTGGAGATAAGGATCCTTATTCCAAGTTCCTTGAAAAAATCTGTTTTTAAAGGAATTGCAGAATATTTTCTGATACATGCTTTTTTTGAGACGCATAAAGCCTGCGTATCCGTAGCCGTAACACATAAAACTCCTTTTGATTTAATAATCCTGAATCCTGAAGCTAAATATCTTGAAGGAGACCCGAAGGGATCTATATCAACTATGTCTGCTTTTACATCAAGTACATTGAGATCCCTATTGTAAATTTTGCAGTCCATATCGTTCATTTTACAGTTTTTTGCGATCAACTTTACAGCTTCTGGATTAATATCGTTAAAAATAGATTCCAGTCCAGATTCTTTTACATACCGTATACCCCGGATACCTGTGGCCGATAGTCCATCTAAAACGACACCTTCATAAAAAGAAAGAATTAAAGAGGACAGATCCCTGTCCAATCTCATTTCAGGATTGTAGAAAACTTTGTTCTTAGATGTTATTTTCTGAAACTCAGGAAACTCTATCCTGACTTTTCCTTCTGTAAGCATCATACCTTAAACATCTACCTTTATCCCAAGTTTTTCTTCCAATTCTTTGTATCTATTTCTTATTGTTACCTCAGTTACTTTGGCTACCCTGGATATCTCTTTCTGTGTCCTTCTCTCGTTACATTGAATGTTTGCTATATACAATGCTCCAGCAGCAACTCCCATAGGTCCTCTTCCAGATGTAAGTCCTTCATTCATAGCTTCTTCAAGTATCTCTATAGCCCTCTTTTGAGATTTTCCAGATACACCAAGCTCAGAGGCAAATCTGGGGATGTAGTCTATTGGATTTGTTGGAGCTAGGCTTAACCCGAGTTCTTTTGATAGAAACCTGTAGCTTCTACCGATCTCTTTTTTATCAACTCTTGAATACTCAGCTATCTCATCCAAAGTTCGTGGGATGCTTTGCTGTCTGCAGATAATATAAAGACAGGCGGCTGTTACACTTTCTATCGATCTTCCTCTTATCAATCCTTCACTGAGTGCTTTTCTGTATAGTATGGCAGCATCTTCCCTTATATTTCTATGTAATCCTAAATAAGAGGCTAATCTATCTAATTCTGAAAGTGCAAAAGAAAGATTTCTCTCCATTGCATCTGAAACTCTTATTCTTCTCTGCCATTTTCTTAATCTGTATATTTGAGCCCTTCTTTTTGGACTTAAATCTTTACCATAGATATCCTGATTTCTCCAGTCGATCATAGTTGAGAGTCCTTTATCGTGTATTGTATATGTGGTAGGACTTCCAACTCTACTCTTACTATTTCTGTCATCACTCTCAAATACTCTCCACTCAGGTCCCGTGTCTATAATCTCTTCCTGTACAACCAATCCGCACTCCGCACAGATGATCTCGGCTCTATCAAAATCTTTTATCAAACGAGTTGATCCACACTCAGGACATTTTAAGGTTTCTTTATACCTTAATTTTTCTTTATTCTCCACCATATCACCTCAAAAATATATCCTTATTTAAAATAATATTTTTATTTTTCCTTTTTTCAATTAGAATTTTAGCATACGGAGTATTTACATTACCAAATATATCAACTATTTTTCCCACTTTTTTCTTTTTTTCATCGAAAACTGTTCTTCCCAGATACTCTGGTTTTATACTCTTGCATCTTACGATCATACAATTTCCTATTATATGCATACCCTTACCTACATACATTTGATCACCGAAAGCTTCTTAAATGGAGAGGGAAAGATTTTTAAATTTTTCGCTTCCACTTATAAATTTTTAAAAAGGGGTGATATAAAATTTTTGCACAATCACAAAAGTTATTTAAATAATACTATCAACAAAAAGCTATGAAAAAGAGGTTAATAGAATTAGGGTTATTGATAGCTATCATGATTTTAGCAGTGTATACAAGGTCCGAGTATATCTTAGATGAAAATGTGGAAAAAAAATACTTACTCGGATATGATCCTTACTACCATTATAGAGTTGCCGATTATATTCTAGAAAATGGAGAAAGACCCGAATGGGATGCAATAGCAAATGCTCCAGAGGGACAGCCTTTATCGCATCCTCCTTTGTTTCATTACTATTTAGCATACACATACAAGATCTTTGATATTTTCTCAGATAGATCTTTTTTTGATTTTGCAGTGTATTCCAATATAATCATGATACTTCTTATTGTGATTATCGCTTTTTTAACTGGAAAAGAACTCACCAACGATATAGGTGGACTTTTTACGGCTTCCCTTTTTGCTGTAACCAATGCGGTAGTAAAGAGAAGCGTTATCGGATTTACGGATACAGATCTCTTTGTAGTTTTTTTCTCATTATTAATTACATTTTTCTGGATCAAAGCTATAAAAGATAAAGATTTAAAAAATAAAAGGGTACTGTTTAGCATTTTATGTGGATTTTCTATATTTCTATATTATATCACATGGTCTGGCTATTTTTATATGCTTTCTCTTGTACTGGCAGCAACAACACTGATATGCATTATAGAGTTTATTAAAACTAAGAAAATATGTATAAAAGAAGGGGAGATCTTAGTTCTTTCCCTTTTAGGATTTTTTGTGCCGCATACGATCTATAAAGCAGAATATCTATCTTTCTTAGTGTTGCTAATTGTAGCAGTCCTGATATTACTTTTTGAGTTTAGAATGAAGATAGAAGTTGTAAATAGGATAAATAAAATAAATAAGAACTTAGTGTATACCATAGGTGTCATTATTCTGATCATTACATTTTTTGTTATTTATAAACAGGGAGTGATAAAGGTAATTCTACCGTTCGGAAAATACTCTGCGGAGGAGGTACGGAATATTGGTGGGATATTGTATCCCACGACAGAAGTATCGATACGAGAGCTTTATGAAACAGATATTCGTGTTCTCTACAGTCTTTTCGGTTTTAGTCTCGTTCTAGCTCCTCTGGGAATAGTACTCTCTATATGGAAAGATAGAAGATACTCTTATGCAATATATCTTGCGTTGTTCTTAATAGGGACATACAGTATGCTCGTAAAAGGGGGAAGATTCAGCCTGATAATGGCTGTTCCAGTAATAATTGGAACTGGGCTGTTTTTCGGAAAACTCTATGAGATAATAAATGAAAAGGTGCCCAAGGAAAGGATTGTGAGTGTCGGAGTTGTATCAATGATTATACTAGCTCCGATCGTTCTTATCCCTTCATATTTAGAAGCAGATAAATATAATCCAGGGCAGAGAGAGATCACAGACGAATGGTGGGAAGCACTCAACTGGATAAATGAGAGCACACCAGAAGACGCCACCATAGTTACCTGGTGGGATTTTGGATACTGGATAGAAGCTATAGGAAAAAGAAAAACAACGATGAATGGAGGACATTACAACATAAACGCACGACTTGTCAAAACAGGTAACTTATTCAACACGCAGTCAGAGTTGGTGGCAATGAAGGAGATATACGGATTTGACGTTAACTGTACAAAGGAGGAGGCTTTGGAGGATCTAGAAGGTATGAGAGAATGGTCCAAAGATCCACAATTAGCTGAAAAAGAAAAACTAATAGAAATGGAAAAGTATGCAGATGATAATGTGTATGTGATTGTGGACGAAAAAATGGCGTCAATATATGCATGGGTCAGCTATTACGGATCATGGGATTATAATAAAGGAAAGGGAGAAAAAACATCCATTTACAAATTCTACCTGACAAGTATGAGGCAGATTCAGGATGGTGTAGAGTATATCTATAAGGGTGGAAATGCAGTGATCGATGTGGTACAGGATTATGCCGGCTATTTTCATGCTTCTTTGGTCAGAGATAGGAAAGGCACGCCTCTCGTAGGCACACTGTTTGACAGAGAGGGAAAAAAATATTTACTTGTAAATAAAAATGGTATTTTAGGGATCGGATACCTTTCCGATCTCAGAGAGAACATAAAAAGTAAAGAGGACGTATTCTATTATAATACGCCGATGTTTCTCTATCTCCTAGAGTCTGAGGCAGTTCCAACGATGTTTTCACGGCTCATGTTCTACGATGGAGCAACCCTCCGCTATTTTGAGCTTGTGCAGAGTTTTGAATCGGTAAAGATATACAAGGTCTACAAAGAACCACAAGAAAAACTGAATGAAGACATGTATTCTGCAGAAGATGAATTCTTTAAAAAATTAGCGGGTTAACAATGATTGTTTTACAGAATGCAGAAAAAAGGTACCCTCAGAAATTTTAAATCAGAATTCAGAGATGTTGTGCATTTTCACCATTGTAATATTTTTATTTTCCTGCGCAGTGTTTATTTTGAGAGCAAAGCCCTTTTCTGAATAATTCGTGCAAGGATATAGATACAGACAAAAACGATACAGAGTACAACACTTCCAAGCAGAAAATAATGGAATGTATTTGCTTCAAGAGCGTTAGCTGCTTCAGGGACGGGAACATCTAAAGGAGCGGCAGCTTTTTCAAGTTCGATGCCCCTTTGTATAAAACTCCCCTCTCTCTGAGTAAACCACCCTATCGTTACGGTGATCCCGAGAGCTATCAATAACGAGAGAGGTGCAACAATCCTCGTTTGCAGGGCGTTTTTTATACTCAAGATCGCTTCTTCTTTTTGTGCAGGGATAATAAGTATGGCTTTTTTGGCAGGAGAATAGTATTTTATCTCTCTGAATTTTTTGCTTAGCTTTGTATCTGCAACTTTAACAAGATTCAGTTCCGTTAATCTTTCTGTATGGAATAATACTGTAGGAAGGGGGATCTGAAGGTTTTCAGCTATTTCGGATGCTGTGATTCTCTTAGAGTCGTAGATCTCTTCAAGAATCTTTCTTCCCGTATCGTTAGCTAACTCTAAAGCTATCTTCTTTGTGTTTTTTTCTTTTGTCGTCGATACATGCACGATCTCGTTTAAATCCATACATAAAAAGAGTAAGAGAACTTTATAACCCTTTTGCATAACTTCAGAATTTCTTGAAGTTTAGAAATATTTTTATACTACTAAATTATATTATTATTATGATAGGAAGAATTGTGCTTATTATTTTTATACTTTCTCTCTGGTATCCTCAGGAAAATCGTGATTTCTTTGTGGTAAATGGAGAATCTCAGTGTTTAGTAGTTTATGGAGAGAATTCAGCTGATTTTGAATCTGCAAAGATGATAGCTGAGAAAATAGCTGAGATATCAAAGGCAAGAGAAGACATTTTTCCATTTTCTGAAGAGAATTATGTCAATAAGAATAATTTACGGACGTCTCACTGTGATTTTATAATTGTAGGCAATACTTCTGGATATTTCAATGAAAGACCATATATCGCTCTTCCTTTGTGGTACGATGATAAAAATGCGAATGGAAAGTTGGATAAAAATGAATCAAGGGAAGAAATTTTCATTAATTTTTCAGATGAAAATGGTGTTTTTCCAGTTTTAGACATTGGAGATCTGAGATATAGAGTTGTGATAGAGGATCTTCCGATAAAAAAAGTATGGAAATCAGGAGAAAAAAAGGTTTACATCTATGAAAGCGCTAGAAAGGTTAGGTTTTTAAATCAGGATCTTACACCGTTAGAATTTTTCCGGAGCATTGGAGAAAATGTAGTTCTTTTTGGGGATCCTTACGAAAAAAAATTTCCAATGCAGGAAAATATAGAGTTTCAGGGATGGAAAGTCCATTTAGGTGAAGAATATACTGTAACTGAGCCCAACGGAAATATTCATAGATTTGATCCTGCCGATCTAGTCTATGTTCAAAGAAATGTATGTTCTTTAAAAGAAGTAACTATTTTTGCAATGAAAATTGAAAATGAAGAGATTAATCTGTATGTTATAAGAAATTATGATGCCTTTCAGGACGCAACGGGAATAGAGCTTGATGGAA
>JAGLWR010000051.1 GCA_023133315.1 Methanomicrobia archaeon
AATTTATCAAATGAAGCCTATAAAGAGGCCATAGCCTCTTTCATAGAGGCAGAATTTCACTATCTCAACGCAGGAGATACAGAAAAGGCTTCAGAATGCAGAGATCAGATAGCAACTATAACAAATCTGTTAAATGCAAAAGAAAAGGAAGAGACTACGGATAAATACCTGCTGACGATTATAGGACTATTGATTGGTTCTGCCGTAAGTGGAGTGGGACTGATGGTGTGGTTATACAACAAAGGAATCTAGCCTCTCTAAAGATTTTACGAGAAGCGTTACTGCATTCTCCACATCCGCCATATCAACACATTCCACGGTCGAGTGCACAAACCGTGTGGGGATCGAGAGAGTAGTGGAGACCACACCTTCTTTTATTAAATGAATACTTCCCGCGTCCGTTCCCCCTCTCATGAGGATGTTCTTCTGGAGAGGTATCTTCTCCTCCTCGGCGATCTTTTCTATGAATGAATTGAGCTTCCTGTTTCCTATAACACTTCTGTCCATTATAGTTATCGCAGGTCCCTTTCCTAGTTCTGTTATCATTTTATGTTCTTTCACATCGGGAACATCCATTGCCAGAGTAACGTCTACAGCAATAGCTATTTCCGGCGATATTTTGTATCCAGAAACCTTCGCTCCCCGCAATCCTACTTCTTCCTGTACTGTTGCAACAAAATAAACATCATACGGACTTTTCACTCTTTTCAACGTTTCGATAAGTATAAAAACACCTATCCTGTCGTCCATCGTTTTGCTCGTGTATCTTTTTCCTGAAAGTTTCTTCAAATCTCCGTCATACGTGATGATACTTCCGATATCTATACCTTTTTCAAGAACTTCTTCTTTATTTTTTGCGCCTATATCAACAAAAATATCCTCAATAGAAAGTTCTTTTTTCTCTTTTTTCGCATGAGGAGGTATACTTCCCATGATTCCGTAACATTTAGATCTTCCATGAACTATTACTCTCGTGCTGATGAGTGTTTTTACATTTATCCCGCCAACGGGAGAAACAAATATGAACCAATTTTTGTCTATGTGGCTGACAACAAAACCGATCTCGTCCATGTGTGCGGCAAGCATTATCTTTCCTTTACCGTTTCCTTTTTTCAACCCTATTACGTTCCCCATTGTATCTACTTCAACGCTATCCGCATATTTTTCCATCTCGGATTTTATTAATTCTGCAACTTCATCTTCGTATCCGGAAACTCCGACGGCCTTAACAAGCTTGCCCAAAAACTCAATGTCCATAAAAATCACCTTTTTCCGATTCTATTCTCTCCAAAATTTTGTAAACAAGATTTTTCATGTTTTCATAATCCTCTTTATTACCTATAGAAGCTGGAGCATGAATATAGCGCGAAGGTAATGCGATAACACCCGAGGGTATTCCTTTCTTTGTTAGGTGAATAGCTCCTGCATCCGTACCTCCCGTGAAGGGTCTTTTTATCTGGTAGGGAATATCATTTTTTTCGGCAGTATCTTTAAAGAATCTCACAAGTTTGGGGTCACAGATCACACTTCTGTCAGCGAATGTGATGGCAGGACCTTCCCCAAATTTTGGGATCTGGAGTTTTTCTTCGATGTCGGGTGTATCACTTGCAAACGTACCCTCGAGTACGATACAGATGTCGGGGTTTATATCGTGAGCCACTACCTGCGCCCCGCGTAATCCTACTTCTTCCTGCACGGTGAACGCGCCGCATAATGAAAATGAAAAATCCTTTTTTAACATATCGAGAATTATACTGCATCCCACTCTGTCATCCAGCGCCTTCCCGATGAATCTGTACCCATTTTCCTTAAACTTTGTGGCAAAATATACCGGATCTCCAATTTTAATTAATTTCTCGGTTTCTTTTTTGTTTTTGGCCCCTATATCGATATAAAGTTTATCGTATTCCACTACTTTCTTCAAATCTTCCTTTTTTAGAAGATGAATAGGTTTGCTCCCTATGACCCCTTTTATTCTGTTTTTTCCTATAATAACTCTTTTTGCCATGAGAACTCTGTCATCGATTCCTCCAGCCTTTTTGAAGAGGATGTATCCGTCTTCGTCGATGTCTACCACAATGAGCCCGACTTCGTCCATGTGTGCCGCGAGCATGACTTTTAATCCTTTACCTTCTTTAGATGATACGAGGTTTCCCAGGACGTCCGTTTCGTATGACGGAATATCTGATTTTATCAAATCTCTTACTTCGTCTTCAAAACCAGATATACCATTGGCATTAGAAAGTTCTTTTAAAAGCATTTTAATCCCTCCAGTATCTTTTCGTCCACACTGGAAATAAAAGCTTTCAGCAACTTTGTACAGTTCTTGACGTCCTTGAGGTTAGCTGTTTCTACAGATGTATGCATGTATCTAAGTGGGATAGAAACGACACCGCTTGCAGTGCCGCTTTTTACGGTCTGGAGTGACACAGCATCAGTTCCGCTCATTCCCGGGAGTACTTCTATTTGATACGGTATTTTCTCTTTTCCCGCTGTTTTTTTTAGAATTCCAAAAATTTTTGGGCTTACATTTGGTCCCAATCCAATACATGGCCCTTTTCCAAGTTTAAATGTATTTTTTTTACTGTCTTTTGAAAGTCCGTACGTGGCATCCACAGCAATAGCCACATCCGGGAATATCCTGTATCCAGAAACTTTGGCTCCTCGTGCTCCCACTTCTTCCTGTGTTGTCGCAACGAAATAAATGTCACAGAAGGTATCCTCTAATAATTTCATCGTTTCCAAAACTGCATAAACACAGATCCTGTTGTCAAGGGCTTTCCCTGTTACACAATCGTCTGCCAGTTCAGCGAAAGGCACGTTCACAACGGCAAAATCTCCTTTTTTTACAATGTTTTTGATCTCGTCTTCAGGGATGCCGAGATCGATTACAAGATCATCCATCTCTATGGCTTTCTTTCGCTCCTCAGGCTTCTGTATGTGGGGCGGTTTTGCACCGATGACACCATTATATTTTCCCTTTTCTGTAACGACTGTGATCTCCTGCCCCAACAGTACTCTGGGATCGATCCCCCCCATGGGTACAAAATGAAGAAACTTTCCGACGTGAGTAATCACAAGTCCGATCTCGTCCATGTGCGCTGCAAGCAGTATCTTTCCTCTGCCACTTCCTTTTTTCAAACCTATTACATTCCCCAGTGTATCTATTTCCACGCTGTCTGTATATTTTTCCATCTCGGATTTTATTAATTCTGCAACTTCATCTTCGTATCCCGAGATGCCGACAGCATTTGAGAGTTTTTCCAACATCTCAGTCACTGGAGATCATCGTTGACGTTACCTGTATTTCTCCTATACTTCTTATCTTATCTACTATGAAGGTGTCAAGCATTTTCAGGTCATCGAGCTTGATTTTAGCTATGACGTCATACTCTCCATAAACAATGTGTACTTCTTCCACTTCTTTTAATCCTGACAATTTGTTCAATACCTCTTTTTCTTTTCCAGCCTGTGTAACACAGAGAACGAATGCAATTACCATTATATCACCTAAGTGAAAATAGCTAATGCCATATTTAAAGTTTTCTGTGGGGGTGATAGTATTTTATGGAACCTATTTAAGCAGCTTATACAAATTCATTTCATGATAGAAGAAAAGATCATTGAGATCTTGAAAGATAAAGAAGCAACATATTTTGAGCTGAAAAGAGAATTGAAGATAGATTTTGGGAGTTTAGATTACTATCTTATGAAACTTAAGGAAAATAATAAAATAAAAGCTGTAAAAAAAGAAGGAGAAACATACTATTCTGTGCGATAAAGTATTTATTCTGGAGATATCTTTTCTTTCCATGAATGTTGATACTATCTTTACGGCATCCGAAATAGCAACACCGAGAAATAAATTACTGAAAGGAAAAGAGATGCAAAATATAGTGATGATAAAAGATGGAGCCGTCGTCGTAGACGACGGAAAGATTATAGATTTCGGAAAGGAAAATGAGATACGATCGAAATATTCTGGAGAAATAACAAGTTTTGAAGGAAAAACTATGCTTCCCGGATTTGTCGATCCGCACACGCATCTAATTTTTTCCGGAACTCGCGAGAATGAACTAATAATGAAACTTCAGGGAAAAACATATCTCGAGATCCTGAAAGAGGGTGGAGGGATCCAGTATACTGTAGAAAGAACACGAGCTGCTTCCAGATCAAAACTGAAGAAAGAAGCCGAAAAAAGACTTGATATCATGCTGAAAAACGGTACAACGACAATAGAAGCTAAATCAGGGTACGGTTTAAACAGGAAAGACGAGATAAAATCATTAGAAGTTCTGAAAGAACTGGATCACGATATAGATATAATACCAACTTTTTTAGTTCACGCGATCCCGAAGGAGAGTAATGAGAAAGAGTACATAGATCTCTCCATAGATATGCTTGACGGGATAAAAGAAAGAAACCTTGCAGAGTTCGTGGACATTTTCTGTGAAAAAGATGTTTTTTCCGTTCAGGAATCAGAGAGATTTTTTGAAGCCGCGAAGAAAAAAGGGTTTGAACTGAGGATACACGCGGACGAGATCGAAAATACCGGAGGGGCAGAGTTAGCTGCAAGACTCAGTGCCAAAACTGCCGATCACCTTTTAAAATCCTCTGAAAGAGGATTAAAAATGATGGCTTCCAACAACGTTGTTGGCACCCTCCTTCCAGGTACGCCTTTTTCCCTCTTTACCGAGTTTCCCGATGCACGAAAGATGATAGATTTAAATCTGCCCGTAGCGTTAGCGACAGACCTTAATCCAAACTGCTGTACGGAATCACTTCAGTTCATCTTTGCATTGGCTGTTTTCAAGATGAAGATGCTCCCCGAGGAGTGCATATCGTCAATAAAAAACGGTGCTTACTCGTTGGACAGAAATATAGGATGTATAGATCGTGGAGTAAACGCCGATCTTGTGATTATGGATATACCGAATTACAGACACATCGGCTATCATTTTGGTGTGAATCTTGTCAGTACGGTAATAAAAAATGGAAATATCGTATGGGAAACTATTTAAACGATGAGATTAAAAATCTTTTATGCGCATCTCAAAATATTACGGACTGAATATCTACAATAGTAAGGGAAGATATGTGGGCATCGTCAATGATATTGTTCTCGATTTCCAAAATGGAGAGGTTTTTGGTCTGGCAGTGGGCCAGGAAAGAGGACTGGAGAACATCGCAGTATCCTACAACGATGTTCTGGCCGTAGGAGATATTGTCATCGTTAAGGCAATGGAAGAAAAGAAAGAATAGCTATTTTGCAGCCGCATGGACATCCTTAAACCGTATTAAAGGAGACAGCATACCCGTTCCAGTTATCTTTTCTTTGTCTATTTCTTCTATATTTTTCAGGAGTTCATATATGTTGCCGGATATCATAAAAACGCACCCTCCCGTGATCTCTCCGTTCTCTACTCTGAAAGCGGGGTTGCACACGACGGAAAACTCACCCGATTCGGGATTTGAAGAGTGGGCTCCCTGGAATCCTTTAACATAGTATCCTTCTCTCATATCGAATACGTTACCGTCTCCCTCTTCGATCACTATGTTTGTAGGTTTTGTCTCCACGGTACCTTTTAAAATGTTTCGGTAGCCATTTCCCGTACTCCCTTTTCCGGCTCTTTTTCCCCAGTAATCGTTCCATAAAAAATTTTCCAGAATCCCGTCCTGTATCAGTACTGTCTTTTCGGTGGGTACCCCCTCAAAATCACATTTCATCGTTGATACTCCATTTTTGTGGAACGGATCATCTACGATTGTCAGTTTTTCAGAACAAACCCGAGTTCCTATTTTACCCTTGAGAAACGATTTTCCCCTCATAACGTTCTCTCCGAGAACGGACGTGAGGAGTGTATAACAAAGAAGATCTTCAAGTGCATAGGGATGTATTATCACATCGGTCAATCCCGATTCTGCCTTTTTAAGATTTTTTGAAAGTTCCACATCGCGTGCAGCCGAGCTCACTATTTTTTCCAGATTTAACTTTTTTCTTCTCGTTATCTCTATCCCAAGGCATCCCGGCGTTACCCCTGTTTTTGTTTTCCCTATGAGATACGAGTACGCAGCGTTCCACGTTCCCTTTTCCGATACCTCGATCCCGTTCGTGTTGACACAGTACTTTTTACCTATTTCCCTCCTCGCATCGCAAAATGCTGGAGTAATACCTTCCGGAGTAAGATCGATTATCCTCTGGCATGTATCTATAACCTCTTCAACAGACATTTTTTCTATCTCGGGATCGTATTCTTCAATTCTATGATATTTTCTTGGTTCTGGAAGACTCTGCCAGTTTTTATCTTTTTTGTTAGCCTTGGCTGACGAATAAACTTTTTTTACAGTATCGTTAAGAAACCTCAGATCGTTTGTAAATCCAAACCCCACACGGTTATCCACTACACCTCTCACGAATATGTCTGTTTCCTTTGCTCTGCTCGTTTTGGAAACCTCTCCCAGCTCTCCTTCAACATCTATAACATCTGTAATATGAACGAATATTTCCAGTTCATCCAGTCCGAGGGTTTCTCCGTAGTGTAATGATTTAGAAAGTTCCACAGGATCACCCGAAAACAATTGCTCCTTTTTTAAACCTCATCTGAGGACCTCCTGAAGAGACAAAGGCCTCCTGACCTTTACCGCATCTCCCACTTTCAAAGTTTAAAATTTTTCCTGCTCCCATTATGTATTTTAACGCCTCTATCGCCATACCCGAGATTGAAGTATTCTTTATAGGTTCCTCGATCTCACCATTCACAATCTCGTATCCCTCCTGGATACCTACTTGGAATGAAGAGTTCAGTTCGGCCTGTCCTCCTCTGAAATCAACGCAGTAATATCCATGTTTTATGCCTTCAAAGAGTTCCTCCTCCTCAAAATCACCTTTTTCAAAATATGTATTCCTCATCCGTATCATCGGTGAACATCTCCAGTCCTCAGCCCGTGCAGCACCTGTCAGCGGCATCCCTGTTTTTTTTGCATACTCCCTATTGGTCAAAAGACCGTTGAGAACCGAGTCTTTTATTATCTCAACTTTTTTTACCTCGACTCCCTCGTCATCGTATCTATAGTTCCCAAAACCTTCAGGAACAATACCATCAACCATGTTTATCTTGAGATCCTCGGTAGCAACTATCTCCCCAATTTTTCCATTAAACGATGAATTAACTGTCAGATCTGCTTCTGAGAGATGCCCGAGAGCTTCATGGGCCAAAACTCCCACGACTCGAGGTCCGAGAACACATTCAAAGCTTCCTTTCTCTACCTCTTTACCTTCAAGCTGCATCATGACTCTTTTCCCCGTGCTTTTAACTATCTCTTCATTCGGATTTTCATCAAAATACTCAAAACCTTTGGATACCGACCCTAGCTCGTATCGTGCCGAGGTGAACTGCTGATCTTTATTACCTGTAGTCCAGCAGTAGTTCCATACATAAGAA
>JAGLWR010000052.1 GCA_023133315.1 Methanomicrobia archaeon
GAGATTTGCTCCATTTTCACTCATGTCCCCGCTGAGGATGAACCAAACCTTCGGCTTGGTCCATTTCTCGACGGGCCCACTAACCATTTTCTTTTCAAAAGAAAAAACGGTTCTCCAAAAAAGAAAATAAATTATTTAAAAAGAATAATTAAATGGACGCTTTTTTATTAGAGTTTGAGACGTATCTCCCACGTCGTTGTCGTTCCGTCACTGTATTTGTTTGTCAATACGAACGTTTTGAGTAGATACATACCGGTAGGAAATTCTAAAGCTAATCTAAAGCCCTCCTTTGGATTTAAAATCACTGCGCCAGTGAAATAATCTTTAAAACCTTCTTCAGGATCTTTGGGACCAAATATGATATATGAATAGGGATCTCGGAAACGGCAATCATAAGAGTTATCATTCGAATCAATCACTCGTATCTCTACTGGATTCCACAGTATCTCACCTTTTGTTAAATTCCCAAAAAATACCTCGACACAGTAGCCTCCATGATCTGATTTAAATACGCTCATTACGGTGACGCTTAGTTTTCCATCATCTAATTGTTTATTCATTTCTCCTGTTAACGTGATGTGCTCAGGTGTTGTGGTCGTCGGTGGCGGAGTAGTTGTCGGCTTTGCTGTAGTAGGAACTGGAGTGGTCGTGGGAGGGGTTGTAGGTGGCGGAGTAGTTGTCGGCTTTGGAGTAGTAGGAGTGACCGTGGTCGTAGGTGTTGATGTTGTAGGAGCCGTAGTTGTTGGCAAAGGAGTTGTCGGAGTTTCTTTTGGGGTAGGAATATTGAGACATGTACCGACTACTATAATAATGGCAAACAGAGCAAGTAAAGATCTTTTTTTTGTTTTGAAGAGTTCGTTTAAAATATTTCTTTTAGGTTTTTTGACTTTTTTTGAAAAACTATATCCACAATTTTCACAGAATAAAGAATCTTCTTTATTTGGAGATCTACATTTTGGACAGTATCTGATCTTCTCTTGAAGCTTCTTTTTCACTTTTTTTTCTATTTTTCCTTTCATCTCCTCTTTTTCTATTTCTCTTATCTTTTGGGAATAATTTACAAAGAACTCGTCTGATATAGAATCCTCTGAATAAGCTTTGAATAAGGACTTTTCCAACTCTTTTTTCAAATTTTCAAATTCCTCTTTATTGATCTTCTTTTTGTTTTTTACCAAGTGATTATACAATTCTTCAATTCCTTTTTTCTCTGTTGATTTTTCTTTGTTCATAATTCTCAATATTGCATCCTATCTTATCTATAAATACGTTTCTTTCTAAAAAATTTTTTTGATTATATACCAAATATCGCACCAATACAGGCCATTATGAAAACAGCCAAAAAGAATATTCCAACAAGGATTAGTAGCCAAGCATAATCTGTCATAAATCGTTCATCTGGATTACGTGGCCATAACCAAAATGGAGAATCCGTAGGATCTACATACCATCTCCGATATTTTATAAATCTTCTGGAATTCAGGATGAAAAAGATACAAACAAGGGGCCAACCGATGAAAAGAGCAAGATTCAAAACAACATCTTCATATCCACAAATTAATAGAACTGAAATTAAAATTGCAATTGAAATTCCAATAATGACTTTCAATTTAGAGATCTTTTCCGTTTCTTCTTTATTTCCTTTCTCTTTTCTGGATTTCTCCCTTTCCATAGAAATGAGTATATTCTTATAGTATAAAAATTTTTCTTACTCAAAAACCCATTTACATCCCATATATCATTGGGGTGTCTAGATGAGGACTCTCTTAATTTTCTCAACGCCACCTCAATCTTAGGAAAACCTTAAATAAGATTCCCACTGTAGAATATATGAGAGAGGAGAGTTACATAATTGGAGAAAAACTCCTTTTATTTTTTTCATGAATCACTCTGACTCTCCTCTCCGACTTTAGTGTTTTTCCAAGACTCAAAAAACCATTTGCAACCTACAGCAAAGAAATTGAAGAAAAAAAGAGATTTAATTAAATTTTTTTTAAAATTCTTCAAAAATTCTGAAAATTTTTCATAAAAATAACAGAAAATTTTAAATAGAATTAAGATATATGTCTATTTACTGTTCACTTCGTATACAACCACAATTGGAGAGGAGAAAAAATCCATTTTTTTAACCTCCGTACTTTCGCTATCCTCCTCTCTACTTCTCTTTTTACCTTAGGAAAATCACAAATGTGAGAACAAAACTCACATCCTAGGGAAACCTTTAAAAAGCGGGAGCACTTTACACAAAAAGGAGAGTAAGGCGAAAAACATGAAATACTGTAACAACTGTAAGTTCCCAATAAAAGAAGGAGAAGATATGTATATAGACGGTAGGATATACTGTCCCCAATGTTGGGTTTATTTCGTAGGCAATAGGGAGAGACCAATAGAAGAAGTTGGGAAATAGGAAGGTCGATAAAATGGAAAAAGAAAATACGTGTCCTGCTTGTGAGATAGCTAAGAAGCTTAAAAGCCTTATAGTGAAAGAAGAAGAGAAAGAAAAATGATATTCTGAATAAAAGTGCGTCAAAAATAGCTTTTTTTATTTTTAAGCCTATATTACTCAGTAAAAAAACTATAAAAAATCATAGAGCAGAAAAGAAAGACATATTTTTGCACTTATCTGCCCACTATACTAGAATTATCTCCCCTTTCTTTAATAACATCCACTATTCTCTGGCAGAAATATGGGGCGACTCTCTGTGAAAATGTTGCATTGGGATGGGAGTCACCTGATGCGTACTCATCCTTGAAATAAAGTCCTCCTTCAGTTTCCAGTTCATAGAAATCCCAGATGAAGATATTGTCTCCTTCTTCACTCCATTCGTTTTTGACCCAGTTAAAAAACTGTCTGGATCTTTGTGCATTCTCTTCAGTAGTTTCACCACGAATTAACGCCGCACCCGTCCACACAATGAACTTGGTATTGGGAAATTGCTTCATCTTTTCTTTTAAAGCATTGTACTGAAGTCTATAATTTTCTATGGATTTTGTACTGGAATTGATCTCCGGCTCTCCCGTGTCTGCTTCAATGTAGCTTACAGGAAAGCAGTGTTATATAATTACTAACTTAACTTCCGTAAACTATTTAAAGGGGGGGCGCGTAGTGTACAATTAGGTGATCTCATGAAAACGAAAAAAAAGCCAAAAAATGCCCCCAATGGAAGAAAATCTGGAGACATGAATGAAGAGAAGCAAAAAGCAAAAAATAATGATAGTGTGCGAAAATATCTCGACACTAAGAATCCTGGGGCTAAAAGGCACTACAGGCGTGGCTTCGATCTTTACGAGGAGTTCTCAGATAGCTCGTTGTATGCACTGTTAATGCAGGTAGATGGTGACAGAAAGAAACCTCTGATGGCTAGGGAGAATCCTGAATTTTCTCAGCTAAACTCCTTTATTGACTACTTAGTCAAGGAGAGAAAGCTCGCACCAAAAACGATCCGAGTGATCTTTGCAGGGATCTCAGATTACTTTGATTTTTATGGTGTCCATTTACATAAGAGGAGACTGAGACTTCCGAAAAACCTACCAAAGGAGAATAATGAGAAAATGAACATAAGAATCCCAGAAGTTCGAAAAATGTTGGAGCACTGCGTATGTAACAGAGATAAGGCTATAGTCTTATGTTTGTTCCAATCAGGAATGAGTATCAGTGATCTTTTGGCAATGAATGTCGGAGATGTCATAGATGGGGATTCCCAAACTGGAAGCTTAGATGATCCCCCTATTTTATTTCATAAGGCACGAGTAAAAAACGCAATAAAGTACAGGACTTGCTTTAGCAGGGATGGTTGCAATGCTGTGAAGAGGTACTTGGAAGAGCGAAAAAGAAAATATGGCCCATATGCTTACATCGATCCTCTCTTTATCAAACTCAGGTCGAAGAACCAAGATAAGAATAAAGAGAGACTTGATGTTTTCTCGGTAGATATGGTATTCAAAAAAATAGTGGTTCGTTCTGGTCTTGTCAGTCCAGAAAGACTAAAAGCGGCAGACTTAAATCCAGCGAGGCCACATTCCTTGAGGATGGCATTTTCATCAATTCTGAGAGAGAATGGATGTCCTAAAGAAATATCTGATTATCTTATGGGACATAAGATTTCCAATGACTCGGCATACCTGAATTTCACAGATGGCCAGCTTAGGGATCTCTACAAAAAATATGAGAAGTTCCTCACTGTAGAGGTAGCACCTATCTTAGGAGAGAAGGAATTTGGCAAGAAAATAGAGGAGCTCGAAAGCACTACGGCAATGCTTAAATCTCAGTATGAAGCTAA
This sequence comes from Methanomicrobia archaeon, assembly GCA_023133315.1. Classification (GTDB taxonomy): domain Archaea; phylum Methanobacteriota_B; class Thermococci; order Methanofastidiosales; family B48-G16; genus B48-G16. Next base: position 4,278 of record JAGLWR010000052.1, read on the forward strand.
TGAAGAGAGACTGGCACGTGCCGGTGGGACACAGGCAGCAGTGGTGGCTTTACTCCATTATCTCGTTAAGAATAGCAACGACCCAGAGCTTGAGAAGATAGCAGCTAACATCGAGAAAAATCTAGGGGATCGTGAACTTAGTGAAGCCAGAATCGATGATCTGAAAAAGACAGGCATAAAAAAAATTAAGCTCGCTGACTAAGCTTTTCTTTTTTTAAGCACAGCGAAGAGTAGTTAATACCTTTTTAAGCAAAACTGTGTTAGAATAGCTTTTTTTTACGTTTGGGGTAGGTTAAAACACTAAAATATCGATTCTAAAACTTTATATCCTTTTAATCGTAAGGAAGAATAGAAAAATCATGGACACTTAAAGAACGAATGGTTCTGATGTATTCTTGAGTGGTAGCTAATTTTCTTCCCTGAAAAATTTTGGGGGATGCACAGTGTGGGATAGAAAGTTTTAGATTTTCACAGACCTGAAAATGTAGGGAAGTCGATTTGGGAGAAAATAAGTGGTATGGGTTGTTGAAACTAGGCGTTGAGAGTTTATAATTTTTAATTAAAAAAAGAAAAAAAGAATAATCATTTTTTATTTTTGTCTATAGTCTCGATGCGATAAGAGCTAACATTGCTAGAAGAGCTCCAGTTTGAAATCCCATTGCCCACCTAGTATCACTACGTAACATTTGATACAGTTCAAGATTGGTTATCCTCCCAGGTGTATTTGGGTTCCAGATGGGCATAGTAACAAAAAGCAAAACACACCCCACTGTAATGGCAATCAAAGGGGCCCAGATGGGCATAGTGACGAAAAGCAAAACACACACCAATGTGATGGTAATCAAGGGTAAACTATGAAATGTCTGTGTATTTTTGTGTTGCTCCTTCTTTTCTTTCATTCTCATTCCTCCATTAATATTAAGGATATTACCAAATCTAACATTCTTCTCCCGAAAACAATATAAAGCTTTCTGTCCATCGGGCATTTTCAATGCTCTTATGTTATGTGATAAAATATTCATTTTTCTCATCGCTCTTAATTTTATTTCTATTATACACTATTACACATCAATACTATAAAAACTTTTCCAACAGAGATTTTTAAATAAGTGTATCATTAACTGATGAGTTAATAACAATCTACACCACCACTCGACACGCATGTTTGCATCAGAACCAAAAAAGAGAGGCTTTTTAAACATAGGCATCAAGAACAATTATATGTCTTACCCTCCTTTGGAAGCAGGTTCCTTCTCCTGCTTTCATCTATTCTAGGGGGAATCCATCAAATTTACGATCTGCATGTTTTGTGATTTTTTGGTTTGGAGCTTGATGTCTTGCATTATCACCACAAAAAGTGCAGTTTGTAAAAAACTTATACTATAGTATATTTTTATATCTAGGGTGTTACCCGAGTAACACTGCTATGAAAAGCCAAGCAAAGGAGCACCAAAAAGGTGAGATTGCATTAAAATATGAAAAATATTTCAAGGAGCAAGCGAAGGAGAAACAACTTTCAGGACTTAAACAATATTCTACCGTTTTGCAGAATTCTGCAGAACGGGAGCCCATAGACCCTAGGGAAGAGCTCGCCAAGATTGCAGGTGTGTCTCAACTAACAATGCCACTTTTTGCATTACTTGTACTTTCGATTATAGTCCCTATTGCCCGTTGGGAAAGCTCGAATACGTCCGCTATATTTCTCGATGGTTTTGCCTTCTTTGTAAGAATGGTGAATTTTACAGAAATCTGTATTTTTCCCTATGTTACGTACTTGTCTTGGTGTAAGTTGCCACAGTTTGTGAACTATCATCAGTTGTTGACTCATTAGAAACAGTTGTTAACCATAATGATCAAACTATCTTATAATACTCCTTTCCTACTGTACTGCCATATTTCTGCTTCTATGGAAAAAATGAAACCAACTGTTTTTTAATAGTTCGTAATAGTTGTAGTTGTGTGTCTCCACTCAAAAAGCATGCCAAAAGCACTGAAAAGGGATAGTTTTTCACTGTTCTAAATAGTTTTGCAATAGTTATGTAATAGATGTGTTTTTAACTATTCCAGACGAAAAGACACAGTAGAATATCTGTTTGACTCATTGGAACACTTCTAACCAGTTAACTATCCAAAACTACCAAGATGATTTAAAAAAGCTACAGAAAACTTGGATTTGTGTTTAGAGTTATATAGCACCCCCTTCAAGGATTCTACATTTTATGATAACCTATATAGTGTAATAGTAGATAATAGTTTCTGATAGTTACTATCACTTAAACTATTACCCTTACATATGTATAGGGCACTACAATAAGGAAAAGGGTTTAAGGGAGTATAGTTAATATGAGACTGTGAAGCTTATGAGGAGTCATACGGTCTCTATTTAACTCGTATGTTATGTTCTCCTCTGAGCTTCCCTTCAGGTGGGGGGGTACGGGCCCAGTTTTATGTGATCTTTTCTAGAGTAGTTAATAGTTTTTTTTATGTTATAAGGTGGGGTAAAGCAGTAAAATGTCGATTCTAAAACAGTATGTTGTTCTAATCGTAAAAAACTGGTGAAATCCTAGGTGATAATTAGGCACTCGGGAATCCGAAACCGGGTGCCTATTTTGACTTGATATTTTGGTTTTTAAATCTTTCTTCTAACGATTATTCTCTTTTATTCTAGAAAAGTGTTGAAATCATAGGTGTTATGACAGACGAGTCGAAAGGCTTCGTATGCGCACTAGGCAGAATGCATGATCTTGATTTCACCCATGATTTCGGAGCTGAGACTGTGAACACTGTACTCTTAGTATCAGAGTTTAAAAGGCTTTGCCTTAATCCTTTCTAGTGGCTCTTTGTTACTAATAGTATGTGTTAGTGTGTTTTATAAACTAATAGTGTGTTTTAGTGTGTTCTTGTTACTAATAAAAAAGCTTTTACCCTCGAAATAGCAAAGTATTTATATATGTCCGCCCATACATAAAATAAGGACGTTTCTAAGGTTTTTTAGG
>JAGLWR010000053.1 GCA_023133315.1 Methanomicrobia archaeon
GCCTGGGCTAAAGCTGTATTCACCTTATGAGATCCTGTAGGAGAGTAAAATTCAGCTTTGTAGTACATTCGTGCAGGTGTATTCAAATACTTTTCCAGTCGTCTGGCTCTAAACAACTGCCGGGGCCGCCCCGCCTGCTCATACAACTGCATAACACCTTCAGGGATGTCCACCCATCTCTTCTGGGACATTTCCTGCTTCAAACATTCACCTATAAGGACTCTAGGCAGAAAATCCAGCCTGGACTCGCCTTCTTCAGGATCCTTGGGCGGAGGCAACGGTTCAGGCAAATCTGGAACAATGTTGTACCATTTTTTAGGCATTTCTTCTGGAGGTAGAACAATTTCGGTATACATAATACTATTTTAGAGTATAATTTAAAAAGGTTTGTACACTTTTGTACATTGCTTCTATGGTGGCCTTAAAAAGAGCGAATTTACTTCTTTAGCACCGTCCTTTATTCTTTTTTTCTGCGATGTGCCAAACCCAACAAGATGTTCATTCGCGGCACCTTTTGCGTATAATCTTTGTAGGCATCGCCAAACTTTTCAATGAGTAACGAATCGTCTTGTCGTGCCTGCATGTAGATCGTCACCATCGCTCCAATACCAATCACGGCGATCAACCAGTGTTGGGCATGAGAATTATTGCAAAACCGAAAAATATCCTGTTAGATCTCAATCATTACCTTCGGTTTCATTTTCGGTTTTCTCCTCAACTACATTCTTATTATTTTTGAAAACATAATTCTCCTCAAAAATCACGACAGATGATCCTGCATTTTCCTCAGAAAGAGGTGATACATCCCTCGTAAAAGAATACGGATCAGGACCACCCACGAATATTCCTATATCATTTCTCGTTACCGTGTTCCCCCGGAGTATTACATTCCTGCAGTTTCTGATATCAATTCCATTTTCATTGTTATCAAGAATCGTATTATTTTTTACGGTGATACCTGAACAATCCTCAAGTTTTATTCCGTGTCCCCATCCATTATCCCACTCATCACTTGCATTGGGAAACTTTTCTATCGGGTATCCGCTCTCGTTTATGTAGTTGTTTTCTATGAGAATGTTGGCGTTCCAGGAGTTGTATTCTATGTTTATTCCTGCCCACGCCGTTTTCGTAATTATGTTGTTGCATATTTTGCTCTCGTGTTCTGCATTAGTCCAGTCTTCAAAGTTTATGGCATCCTCAATATTCATAAAAAATATGTTATCATGGATGTGTACTGTAGTTTCACCGTGCTCAGGTATGAAATGAACCAGAATTCCATGTGGAAAATTGTATCTGAAAAGGTTTCCAAAAACTTCACCCGAACTCTTGTACATTGCAATAGCATTGTGCTGGTAATTATTATCAAAAATGTTACTCTCGAATCTTATATTCATGCTCTCCGCAACAGATACTCCTATACTGTTGTTCTTTACGTGGTTATGTCTAAAAACAATATCCTCGGAATCATAAACGTTTACTGCGGGCTCTTCATGAGTAGGATAGTCTCTGACAACATTGTCTGCGAAAACGATATCTGACACAGATTCAAAGAATATCCTGGTGTTAATAAATTCGCTTCTCGTTATCTTTATTCCAGAGGTCTTTACGGTTACAATACAGTTCTCAAACCTTGCAGAATCCGTATCAGAACTGATTGCTATCGTTCCACCCATACATTTATTCTCAAGGGTTTCAGGCAGGTAAATGGGTTCAGGTTCATGAAGGTCGGGGGGGTTGGATATAGAATACTCAATTTCGTTTGTATCTGGATATTCTGATATCTGAGTACAACCACTTATCAGACCTACAGTTAAAATCAGTCCAATGAGGATATAATTTTTTTTCATGTCCATATATTTACTTGAAATTGATATTATTAAAAATTTTCCCAGAAGATGGGGGGAGCAATCGTTCCTATCTCTTGATTTTCTCAAAATGCTGACGAATTCTATACGTATCGTAAATAATTGTAAGATGTTTTATCTTGTTATCATCGGAAAACTGGAAAGTATCGACACATTCAAAAGATGTCGGCGTTCCGTCTTTTAATATCCACTCATAACGGAAATGAGCAGCGCCAGCATTTTTGTTCTCTTTACTTGTAAATAGATTTAGCACCGTTATCGTTGATTTCGTTGTGTCCTTGAACAGCTCTTTATAAAATGTTAATGCTTTTATGTTTCCATATAAGGGAGAGTTAATTACAGCATCGTCTGTAAATAACTCTATAATATCTTCATAACTACCTTCTTCTAGTGCTTGTAAATAGAGGATAAGTGTTTTCTCAATTTCCATGCTACTGAATAATTTATAGGATCATATAAATGTTATGAAACGAATCCTCTACGTTTTGTGATTAAATATTTAAAGAAAGAAGTCGTATATTCTACTAGAAAAGAAAAAGAATAAAAATTTCGGGTAATATAACTTGGAGGAATAAGCATGGATATCGAGAAAATAAGGAGTGCGATGGAGAAATATGGAGTACCGGGAAGGGATTTGTACGAACTGCCGACCTCTTCTTTGAGATTCCCGGATGGTGCAAATTATAGAATGGAAATTTCTGGGGTAGAACGATTATCTACTCTTGAAGCGTTAGTGGACGAGATGGAGAAAAGAGATGTGCCTATACATAGACTGATAAGTGTTGTGATGGGTTCTACATATTTAGACGACGAAGAACTGGAGGGATTTGCCAAATTGGCCAAAGAGAAAAAGATGGAAGTCGTTATGACACCAGGACCCAGAAGCGGATGGGATGTAGGAAGACAAATAGCAACGCCAGAAGGAGTACTTTCTGGGGCAAGAATAAGAGGCAGCGATAATCTTTCTTACCTAGCCGCAGATATAATTAGATGCGCAGAGATGGGTTTTAGAGGATTTCTCGTCATGGATGAAGGAGCCTTGTGGCTTTTTTCGCAATTAAGGAAGGAAGGAGTCATACCAAAAGATGCTGTCTTTAAAGTCTCGATATACGCTGGACATGGAAATGCTGCGGGCGCAAAAGTCCTGGAATCCTTGGGAGCAGATACGTTTAATCCTTTAGGGGATTTAACTCTGCCAATGTTTGCATCGATTAGAAAGGCTGTAAAAATGCCTCTGGATATTCATATACTCCTCTCGGAATCATTTGGAGGATTTAACAGATTCTGGGAAGGACCAGAACTGGCAAGAGTTAGTTCTCCATGCTACTTTAAAATTGAGCCAGGAACAGCTCTGGCGATTGGATCGGGGATCTACAGACCATGGACTTCAGAGGATTTCCTTGCTAAACTGGTAAGAGATAAAGTGAAATATGCAGAGATAATTAGAGACATAATAGATAAGATCCATCCAGAACTCAAATTATCGAAACATGGCTCGAAAGATTTAGCCGTGCCAAAGTGATTGCATGTACAGCTATACAGGAAAAATTTTGAGAATAGATTTATCTACCAATAGAGTTTCGGAGGAATCTTTAGATAAAAACGATGCTAAAAAATTCATGGGAGGAAAAGGTCTTGGAGCAAAGCTTCTTTTTGACGAGATCGATCTTACCATCGATCCATTATCTGCCGATAATGTCTTGATCCTTTGCACAGGGCCGTTAACAGGAAGCCTCGCACCGACGTCCGGAAGGTGGTGCGTTGTTACTAAATCTCCGTTAACTTCGTTATTTCTCGATTCACAGGTAGGTGGATATTTCGGTGCGGAGATGAAAAAAGCTGGATATGACTTTATTATCATACAGGGCAGGGCAGAAAAACCTGTCTATATTGCCATAAATGATGAAAATGTAGAAATAAAAGACGCAGGAGAACTCTGGGGAAAAAACTCTTTTTACACTGAAAAATCGTTGAGAGATAAAGGAAGAGTTTTTTCCATAGGTGTAGCTGGAGAAAAGCTCGTCAAATTTGCCTGCATTAATACAGAACTTCACAGACATGCAGGCAGAGGAGGTGCGGGAGCAGTCATGGGGTCGAAGAATCTGAAAGCCGTTGTAATAAAAGGCACAAAAAAGTTGAGCTATGCAGATGAAGAAAAATTCAGAGATGCTGTGAAGAAATCTCTTAAGATAATCAATGAAAATTCGTTCATACCTACAAGAAGGAAATACGGCACACCGATATGGATAAATCCCGTTAACGAAAACAAGCTGCTGCCCACATACAATTTTTCAAAAGGATCCTTTGAGAAAGCTGAAAATATTTCTGGAGAAACGATGTATGAAACGATGGTTGTAAAGAACAAAGCATGTTTCAATTGTTCAATAGCATGTGGTAAATGGACTAATTTTGATTTTAAAGAAAAAAAATATGAATTGGAAGGACCTGAGTATGAAACGATAGCACTTTTAGGGAGTAACTGTGGAAATGATAGTTTGGAAGGGATTGCGTATCTCAATTATCTATGTGACGATTTTGGTCTTGATACGATATCTACGGGGAACGTGGTAGGATTTGCAATTGAAGCCGCAAAGAAAAAGTTGATAGATGAAGATTTAGATTTCAACGATCCGGTAACTCATGGGGAGCTGATACGGAAGATAGCTTACAGAGAAGGAATAGGAGACGAACTCGCAGAAGGTGTAAAAAAATTTTCAGAGAAGATAGGAGGTGAAGATTTTGCGATACAATCAAAAGGAATGGAGTTTCCGGGGTACGATCCGCGCGGTGCTTTTGGCATGGCATTGGCGTATGCTACGAGTGATAGAGGAGCATGTCATCAGCGAGTCTGGACGGTACGGGCGGAGATAGAAGGCGCTCTAAAACCGCGGTACGGTATAGACGGAAGAGCTCAATTTGCGAAGGAAAATCAGGACGAAAGGGCGTGCTGCTTCTCGTTAGTTCTCTGCGATTTTGCACCTTTTGGCGTTGATACATTTGTGGAATTGTTGAATACTGCCACGGGTTTCGGGTACAGTAAAGAGGAGTATCTGAAAACAGGAGAAAGAATCTGGAACCTTACAAAAATTTTCAATGTAAAAAACGGCGTTACCAGAAAAGACGAAACTATCCCAAAACGAATCATGGAGGAAACGTTAGAGATAGATGAGGCCAGGATAGGGAAAGACACCTTTGAAAAAATGCTCGATGAGTATTATAAAATGAGAGGATGGGACGAGAACGGAATACCGAAAAAAGAAAAACTGAGAGAGTTAAATTTGGAGGGATTTTTATGAGATGGATAGCTGATAGTATAAAAAACTCTCCTCCCTCTGTTTTAGACAAGCTCCTTAATATAGCCTCAGAGTATAAAGATGTTATAAGCCTCGCCATTGGGGAACCTGATCTTGATACTCCTGCGCACATAATAGATGCGGGGACAGAGGCATTAAAAACAAAATATACCCATTATACCTCAAACTTCGGTTTTTTAGGACTGAGGGAAGCGATAGCAGAAAAACTTGATAAAGAAAATCATGTTAACGTAGATCCTCGTGATGAAATCATGGTAACGTGCGGAGCTGGAACATCGATCGATCTTTTCATGCGAGCTGTTTTGGATCCACGAGATGAAGTACTCGTCCAAGACCCAGGATACTTCAATTATATCTACGTTGGCGCTTTTCTTAACACAAAGATCGTACCTATACATGTAAAAGAAGAGAACGGGTTTTCTTTGAATCCCGAAGATTTAGAAGAAAAAATAACCGAAAAAACAAAACTTCTGATAATAAATTCGCCAGCAAATCCAACTGGTAGTGTCATCCCGGAAAAAAACTTGAAAAAAATCGCTGATATTGTCATAGAAAATGATATATTAGTTCTAACTGATGAGATATATGAAAAATTAATATACGGCGAGAAGCACTTTTCCATAGCTTCTATACCTGAGATGAAAGAACGATGCGTATTGATAAACGGCTTTTCCAAGGCGTATGCAATGACAGGATGGAGAGTAGGATATGCAGCTGGAAACAAAGAAATAATACACGCAATGGGAGTAATTGGAGCATATACCAGCATCTGTGCCCCTGCCGTTTCCCAGAAAGCGGCATTGGCGGCATTGAAAGGAAACCAAGATTGTGTAGAAGAAATGAGAAGGGAGTATGATAAAAGAAGGTTGTACATCATAGAGAGATTGAACGAGATAGGTATTCCAACAGTGATGCCGACAGGAGCTTTTTATGCATTTCCAAACATTTCGCAGTATGGTTCCAGTGAGAAAGTATGGAAACTGTTTTTGGAAAAAGCTAACGTTTCTTCAACGCCCGGAACTGCGTTCGGAAAATATGGAGAGGGATATTTAAGATTTTCCTACGCAAATTCTTTAAAAAATATAGAAAAAGCTTTAGACAATATAGAGAAGGTGATAAAAAATGTATAATATAGTTTTTATAGGATTTGGAATTGTCGGTACAGGACTGGCTGAAATTTTGCATAATAAAAAAGAATATTTGAAAAACAAATACGGTTTCGAGTATACTGTTTTAGGAGTATGTGATCTAATAAAAGGATCGATCTACGATGAAAATGGACTTGATCTGGGAAAATTACTAGAATTAAATAAGGAAAAAGGAAAAATAATAGATTATCCGGCAAAAGAAAAAGGATTGAAAAGCGTAGAAATGATAAAAAAGCCGGAAGTGGATATAGTTGTGGAAGTCACGCCTACCAACGTAAAGACAGGCGAACCCGGACTCACACATTACAGAACAGCCTTAGAAAATAAGAAACATATAATATCTACGAATAAAGGAGCTATCGCCTTAAAATACAGAGAACTGAAAGAAATTGCAGATAAAAACAATGTGTATCTAGGATTCGAAGGGACAGTTATCTCTGGAACTCCTGCCATAAATCTGGCTACAAGAGACCTCGCAGGATGTGATATAAAATCTATCCAGGGAATTCTCAATGGTACAACCAATTATATCCTCACGAATATGGAAGAGGGACGAAGTTACGAAGAAGTCCTTAAAGAAGCTCAGGAAAAGGGCTACGCCGAGACGGATCCGACAGCAGACGTAGAAGGATACGATCCTCTAGCAAAGATAGTAATTCTGGCCAACACCGTCATGGATGGTAACGTGGATTTAAACAAAGTTCATAGAGAAGGGATCACAAAAATAACGTTAGAAGATGTAGAAAAAGCAAAGAAAAATGGAAAAAGGATAAAACTCATCGGAAAGGCGTGGAGAGAAAAAGGAGAAGTAAAGGCGAAGATATCTCCCGAAGAACTTCCTTTGACACATCCATTGGCAAACGTTATG
>JAGLWR010000054.1 GCA_023133315.1 Methanomicrobia archaeon
TAGAGAATGGAAAAACGATAATGGAAGGTTCAGGAACAGAGATCTTGCACGATCCAAAAGTAGTGAAAGCTTATCTAGGCGGTAGAGAGAAATCTTAAAAGATATTTTTCTTATTTTTTAACAGTGATTATCTACCTACTTTTATATTTTTTCCCTTAAATAATAATCCCCATGTTCGTAATTTTTTTAATACTATAATTATATCATTTAAACCTATGAAAAATCAAAGAGCATAATACTATTTGTTGTACATATCAATATTTGTACTCTTATTATATTAGGGGTAAGCTTAAAAAAAATGTGATCCAAGTTAATGATGGTGATGTTAAAATGAAAAAAGAATGGAAAAGGATAAGCTTTTTTTTAATGACAATAATGTTAGCTTCAACTTTAAGCGGGTGCATAGGTGAAAAGGAGGAGACACCTGCACCAACAACACCAGCACCAGTTGAGGATATAAAAATTGGATGTATCTGGCCATTAACAGGTGATCTTGCAGCATATGGTGCTGCAAACAAGAGAGCATTAGAGTTAGCAGTTGAGATAATAAACAATAAGTACCCTGATCTCAATCTGCCACTAGCGGCCTCAGAAGGACTGCCAAATTTAGGAGGAGCAAAGATAAAACTGATTTGGGGAGATAGTAGAGGAACCCCAGAGGAGGGTAGATCTGCTGCAGAATATCTTATTATAAACGAAGAAGTGGTAGCACTCCTCGGCTGCTATCAGAGTGCGGTAACAGAAACTGCAAGTTTACCAGCAGAAACTTATGGAGTACCATTCCTCAATCCGGACTCATCTTCGCCTACATTGACAGAAAGGGGATACAAATGGTTCTGGAGATGCACGCCTAAAGCTATAGACTGGACAAGAAATGCTTTGGAATTTTATACCGATATAAATGAAAAGTTTGATGCAAATCTCCATACATATGGGATATTCAACGAAGATACATTATGGGGAGTTGAATCAGGTGATTGGCTTGAGTATTGGGCTGATGAGTTTGGATTCGAAGTTATTGAGAGAGTGCAATATCCTCATGAGACACCTGATCTCTCGGCCGAAGTTCTCAGGATGAAGCAAGCAAATCCTGATCTTGTTCACATTGCAGGATACATCTCTGACAGCATATTATACGTAAAGACAATGAAAGAGAATAACTGGCTACCAAAGATGGTAATGTCTGGAGAGATGATACAGATGTCAGATTTCTTGGATGCCCTAGGAGATGACGGAAACTATTTTTGTTTAACGATACTGTTCCCACAAGATCTAGTAACGACCAAAGCTTTAACAGTAAAACTCAATGAAATGATGGATGAAAGATATGGAAAAACATTCGACGATCCTTCTGCTCGTGCATTCACTGGACTATTTGTATTAGCAGATGCCATAAACAGAGCGGGATCTACTGATCCTGCGAAAATAAATGCAGCATTCGCAGAAACAAATATACCTGGTGAAAAAATGATCTTACCATGGGCAGCAATCCAGTTCGATGAAAAACATCAACTGAAAGCAGGAGGCTATGTGATCCAGCAAATACAGGACGGAGAATACTATACTGTCTGGCCTTGGGAGTTGGCAACAAGAGACATAATCTGGCCAATGCCAAGCTGGGACGAAAGATAAAAAATATCCTTTTTTTTATTTTTTTAGAAATTAAAAGGTAAATAGGGGCAAAAAAATGGATCTCGTTTATCTTATATTACAAGTCATAATAAATGGAATATTGATAGGGGGGGTATATGCATTAATAGCCGTAGGATTAAGCTTAATTTGGGGGGTAATGGAGATAGTCAATTTTGCTCATGGCGATTATCTGATGGCAGCTGCTTTTTTTTCATTTATATTCTGGTCATATATGGGACTTGACCCCTTAATTTCCCTCCCTTTGGTTGTTGTAATATTTTTATTTATAGGATTTGGAACTCAAAAGTTTGTCATGAAAAGACTGATAGATTCACCAACTCTTATTACAATAGCTGCCACCTTTGCTCTTTCACTCATAATAAGGTATGGCTTTTTTGTAGTTTTCAAGCCTGATTACAGAGTAATAAGAGATCCCTTGCTTCAAGGCTCATTACACATTAGTTCAATTTCAATACCAATTGCAAAGATGGTAACTTTACTTATTGCAATAATCACTATGATCCTGTTATTTTCGTTTCTAAAATATACTAAAAAAGGAAGGGCGATCAGGGCAACTGCACAAGACAGAGAAGTCGCAAAATCTCTTGGCGTTAACGTGGAGCAGATATTTCTTATAACATGGGGGCTTGGCATAGCATGTGTTGGCATTGCAGGAGCAATGCTCAGTACCTTCTATTATGTTTTTCCCCTTATGGGAGTAACATTTGTTCTTATTGCCTTTGCAAGTGTAACATTAGGAGGGTTTGGAAGTGTGCATGGAGCTATTTTTGGAGGACTGGCAATAGGCTTGATACAGCAGTTTGGGGGGACATTTGTGTCTCCTGCACTGAAAGATGTGTTCGTATTTGGTGTATTTATACTTGTGCTGATATTTAAGCCGAAGGGATTCTTTGGTAAATACTGATGGAGGGATAAAATATGAAAAATGGAATGAATTTTTTTAAAAAGGGAAAATGGCTATTCTTGATCCTAATAGCACTGTTGTTACTACCAAATTTTCTTAAAGATGAACCCTATGTACTACATGTATGCATAATAGTTTTTGTCTACGTGTCCTTAGCACAAGCTTGGAATCTTATTGGAGGCTATGCTGGACAGATTAGTTTTGTAAATCATACCTTTTTTGCAATTGGTGCATATACTTCCACAATGTTGCTGATATACCTAAATCTGACACCTTGGATAGGCTTATTTGTTGGAATGGCCATTGCTGGGTGTGTTGCATATGTCCTGGGATTTCAAATACTTCACCTAAAGGGACACTATTTTGCTGTTGCAACGATTGCATTCGCTGAAATAGTAAAACTGCTCTTTCTAAACTGGAGAGGAGTAGGTGCTGCCTATGGATTGTCTCTTCCTCTAAAAATGCCTTCTTTCTATTACTTAATGTGGTCCTCCAAGTTACCATACTATTATATCTTTCTCCTAGTAGCAATTATTTCTACAATACTAATTTATACTATAGACAAATCTAAAGCTGGAATGTATTTCAGATCAATAAAACAAGATGAAGATGGAGCAAAACATAAAGGCATAGATACAAGATACTATAAGCTTCTAGCATTTGTAATAAGCGCATGGATCTGCGCATTGGTTGGGACATTGTATGCTCAGTATATACTCTATATATGTCCCAGAAGTTGTATGGATATTATGATCTCAACAAAATGCATTTTAATTGTATTATTTGGAGGATTGGGAACCGTAGCTGGTCCAGTTTTAGGGGCCGTTATTCTGATTCCCCTAGCAGAATATACGAGGATAAAACTAGGGGGTGGAGGTCAAGGGTGGGACTACATCATCTATGGACTCATTATTTTGGTAATAGTTCTATATCAACCCCAAGGAGTATATAGCATACTAAGGAGGTGCAAAAAAAATGTCCAAAAAATGCTTAGAAGTTGAATCCCTCACTAAAAGATTTGGTGGATTGACTGCCTTAGATGAGATCAGCTTACATATCAATGAAGCTGAGATTATAGGCCTTATAGGTCCAAACGGTTCTGGTAAAACTACTTTATTCAATTGTGTTACTGGCTTTTTAAAGCCGGATAATGGAAGGATATTTTTAAGAGAGGTAAACATTACAGGTAGAGAACCGCACAAAATTATACAAGAAGGGGTTTCCAGAACCTTCCAGATTACTAGAGTTTTTCCAGAGTTAACTGTTATGGAGAATATATTGATCTCAATACGCCACAAAGAGGAAAGTAGAATTAGATCAATCTACAAAAAAAGCAATAGAGATGAAATTAAAAAGGCTTCAGAACTGCTTGAATTTATAGGTATCGCAGAATTATCAGATCAACCTGGTGGTGAACTTTCTTACGGACAGCAAAAATTATTGCAACTTGCTTCATCTCTCATGCAAGATCCGAGTGTAGTACTTCTTGATGAACCTACAGCAGGAGTAAACCCTACCTTGATAAATAAGATTATGGACAGAATAAGGGAAGCCAATGAAGAATTTGGTACAACATTTCTGATCATTGAGCACAATATGGATGTAATTATGGGAATTTCTCATAGAATGTATGTGTTGGCTACCGGCAAAATAATTGCAGAAGGAAATCCAGAAAAAGTCAGAAGTGATCCTGAAGTTTTTGAAGCCTATCTGGGAGGTGATTGATCTTGTTGCTCGAGGTAAAAGATATTCATGCATCATACGGAAAATTTGAGATTCTCAAGGGTGTAACTCTTAATGTTGATGAAGGAGAGATAGTGTGTATGATTGGACCTAATGGTGCAGGTAAATCTACTGTTTTCAGAACTATTTTTGGATTTTTAAAACCTCTAAAAGGTGAAGTAATATTCAAAGGAGAAAGTATTGGAAATATGCCAACACACGAGATAATAAAAAAGGGGGTATCCTATATCTTTCAGAGGGATAGTGTATTTCCAAATATGACTGTGATGGAAAATATGAAGATGGGGGCATATATAAGAGATGATAAAGAACAGATCCAGAAGGATATTGAAGTTCTCTGCAAAATGTTTCCTATTATTAAAGAAAGAAAAAACGAAATGGCAAAAAATTTGAGTGGCGGTCAGAGGCAGATGCTAGAGATGGCGAGAGGATTACTTTTACACCCCGATTTATTTCTTCTTGATGAACCTACAGCAGGATTGGCACCAAAAGTTCAAAAACTGACCTTTAAGAAGATAAAAGAAATAAATGAAAATGGTATAACAATAATGATCGTAGAACAAAATGCACGGCTTGCCCTTAAACATAGCGACCGTGCATATGTTTTAGAGAATGGAAAAACGATAATGGAGGGTTCAGGTGTCGAGATTCTTAACAATCCCAGGGTCATACAAGCATATCTTGGTGGTAAAAAGTAATAAAACAAAGAGAGATAGAGAATATGAAGGTTTTAGATGGTAGAATATTGCGAATAGATCTTTCAAAGGGAAGAATATTTTTTGAAAGTTATAAAAAATACAGAAGCTTTTTAGGGGGGAGAGGGGTAAATCAGTATATACTATTTAAAGAGTTGCCAATAGGTATCTCCCCATTTGATCCACGAAATATACTTGCTATTGGTGCGGGAATACTTGATGGAACATCTGCTCCCACAGCATGTAGAGTAAGCATAGATACAAAAAATGTTTTGACAGGAGGGATAGGATCTAGTAACGTTGGTGGTAGTTTTGGGCCTA
This sequence comes from Methanomicrobia archaeon, assembly GCA_023133315.1. Lineage (GTDB taxonomy): Archaea > Methanobacteriota_B > Thermococci > Methanofastidiosales > B48-G16 > B48-G16. The sequence continues at coordinate 5,317 of JAGLWR010000054.1, forward strand.
AAATGAGACTGGCAGGTGTAAATCATATAGTAATAACAGGAAAAGCCAAAAATCTCATTTATATTTTGATAGATAATGAGAATGTTGAGATAAGAGATGCATCTCACCTTAAACAAAAGAAAATTTCAGAAACAGAAATAGCAATAAAAAACGATATAGGAAACGATTTCCAAATGATGAGTATAGGCCCAGCAGGAGAAAATCTAGTTAGGTCGGCATGCATAATTATTGACAATGCGAGAGTGGCTGCACGATGTGGTATTGGTGCTGTTATGGGATCGAAAAACGTAAAAGCTATAGCAGTAAGAGGAGATAGAACTTTGAACGTAGATGATCCTAAAAAATTTGAGAAGAACGTGAGAGAATGTAATGAGAAATTAGCAAATACAGACGCTTTTAAGTTACTCAGAAAATATGGGATATACTTCAATGAAAGACCGTGGATCGAGGGTCCACAGACACCATATAAAAATTTTTCTGGTAATACTCCCAGTGAAGAAGAAGAGAAAAGAATAAGAAGAGAGGAATTTTTCAAATATAAGATTGGAAAAAAAGGATGTTGTAATGTATGCCCTATAGAATGTTGGAGTACGTACAGGTGGAAAGAAAATGGGAAGATAGTTACAATTGATCAGCTCCAGTATAATTCTGTCCACAATTTTGGGTATAAGCTGGGCATGTTCGATCCAAAACTAATACTTAAAGCCCACGCATTACTGAATGATTTAGGATTAGATGAAGATAATACATGTGGAAGCATAGGGTGGGCTCTTGAATGTTATGAGAAAGGATTACTCACAAAAGAAGATACTGGAGGTATAAGTCTAAAGTGGGGCGATTCCAAAACATTGTTTGAACTCTTTAAAAAGATTGCATATAGAGAAGGATTTGGTGATCTCTTAGCTGAAGGATGCAAAAGAGCTTCAGAAAAGGTGGGCAGAGGAACTGAAGAGTGTTGCATACATATAAAAGGTCAAGAACTCTTTGAAACGTTATGGCTTTCTCCAGCATGGACTTTGGGAACAATAGTCTCTCCAAGAGGAGGTACCCATACCAGGGGAGCAATAATGATTGAAGCGGTAAAAAATGCTATGTCTAAAGATCAGTCCAAAGATTTGTTTGGAATTTCTAATGTTGGGAAAATGACGACATATGAAAATAAAGAAAAATTGGTATTTTTCATGGAGAAATTTGAATCTGTCTTAGATTGTCTTGGCATGTGTTTTTTTGTTCATGGTATACACAGAAAAGGCATGCTGATGCCTCAGGATTTATCAAATCTGTTATCAGCAGCTATAGGAGTGGATATAAATCCAAGCAATCTGTTGATGATTGGAGAAAGAACAACTAACGTGGAAAAATCTTTTAACGTGCTTCACACAAACTGGACCAGAAAAAATGATTACCCCCCAAAAAGATTTGTAGATGTTCCTTTGAATGGGAAATATAGAATTGATTTAAATAAATGGAGTATTATGCTTGATAATTACTATGATCTCCATGGATGGGATAAAAAAACTGGGAGACCTCAAAGAGAAAGATTGGAACAGCTTGATTTAAAGGAAGTTGCAGATAAATTAGAAAAATATGAGAAATTGCCCTGATAAAGAATAAGAGGATTATGGATTAGTAACATAGTTGTTATTTTTGTAAAAAATATTCTAAAAATTATAATAATAGGCTAATTAAAAGAAAAATTTGCTTTTTTTCTTAAAATGTGGCAAATTAAAAATAAAATAAAGTATTATAAGATATACGATAAAATAGCTTTCTGTGCGTGGAGTCTATTTTCAGCTTCATCGTATATAACAGAGTTTGGTCCATCTAATACTTCATCTGTGACTTCGTCACCTACGGCTGCCGGTAAGG
>JAGLWR010000055.1 GCA_023133315.1 Methanomicrobia archaeon
GCAACTGCCTCAACCATTGTATTTACGGCATTGGCACCCATTGCATCTCTTACATCGACAAGTAAATGCACAACTGCCATTTTTTCTTTCTCGAATACCCTTACCTCAATGTCCCTGGCGCCTCCTCCAAATTTTATCAGGACAGGATCCTGATCATTTGCTATCTTCAGTATCTCCTCTTTTTTTTCCAAAATCTGCATTTTTGCGTAGTATGGTGCCTTTAAGTCACATATCTGGATCTGACCTACCATCACAGGATCCGTAGAGGATGTGTGGAAACCACCCTTTATTCTTGCAATCCGTGCAGCATTAGAAGCAGCTGCCACTACAGAGGGTTCCTCTATTGCCATCGGAATAAGATAATCCTTACCGTTTATACGAAAGTTTGTGGCAATGCCAAAAGGAATCTCGTGAGTTCCAAGAACATTCTCGATCATTCGATTTGCAGTTTCAAAATCCAAAGCTCTCCCTTTTATGGCATTAATATTCTCATCGTCAATACCCGTAAGCTCTTTAACTATTTTTATTCTTTCTTCCTGAGTTAGCTTGTAGAACCCTGGAATTCTGGAGTTCATAGGATCACTCTGCCAAAACGAATTTATATCCGTAGTTGATTATACCAGCTTCTCCATCTTCACTTATCTTTCTGAATACCATTCTTACTTTTTTTCCTATCTTCACGTCATCCATCTCACAATCGGTTAATTGCGACATTATCAAGGGCCCATTTTTAAGTTTAATCAATGCTATTGCATACGGTGTCTGGACATCAAACTCCGGGGGAGCAGTTCTAATCACTGTATAGCTAAAAATCTCACCTTCTTCTTCAAGTTTTATATCCTTTATATCTCCAGATCTTCTGCATCGTGGACATATTTCCCTCGGGGGAAAGAATGTCTCATTACATTTTTCGCAATAACTTCCTATGAGTCTGTATCTATAGGGGATTTCTCTCCAAAATCTTGGTACACTCATTTTATCACCTCGAAAAGATGTGGACCACAGCTGTTCCTCCTGAACCACCTATATTCTGTGACAGTCCGATCTCAGCATCTTTTACCTGCCGTTTTCCGGCCTTTCCACGAAGCTGAGTCACCACTTCCACTACCTGTGCTACACCCGTTGCTCCTACAGGATGTCCTTTGGATTTCAAACCACCGGAAGGATTTATCGGAAGTTCTCCATCCAAAGAGGTTATACCGTCTTCTACAGCCTTTCCACCTTCACCTTTTTTGAAGAATCCTAGATCCTCGATATTTATTATCTCAGCGATGGTGAAACAGTCGTGTACCTCTGCAAAATCTATGTCTCTATGTGTGACTCCTGCCATCTTATAAGCAGATTTTGCGGCATTTACCGTGGAATCTATCGTGCAGATATCCTCCCTGTCGTATATTCCTATGGCTCCCGATGCCTGTCCAGAACTCCTTATCCATATCGGGTCATCACGAAGTTCCTTTGCTTTTTCTTCCGAAGCCAGGATAACACAGGCAGCTCCATCACTTACAGGAGAACAGTGGAATAATCTTAGGGGGTCTGCTACAAGCGTGGAGCCCATTACCTTTTCCAATGAAATTTTGAACGGAAAATGTGCGTTAGGGTTTAAACTTCCGTTATAGTGATTCTTCACTGCCACTAACCCCAATTGTTCCTCTGTGGTGCCATACTCATACATGTGTCTTTTCGCCATAAGTGCATAAAGACTGGGAAATGTAGCACCATTAAAAGATTCCCATTCCTGGTCCGCAGCGGATGCCAGATATCCAGTAGTCTGAGATCCCAGAGCGTCTGTCATCTTCTCGACACCACCGACTACAACGATATCAGCCACCCCTGATAATATTGTTATAAATCCCTGTCTTAATGCCAGTCCCCCCGAAGCACAGGCAGATTCTACTCTTGTCGATGGTACAGGTAGCAATCCCCCATAATCTGCAATTAAAGACGATATATGTCCCTGTTTTACGAACATGTCGCCGGTCATGCAGCCGGTATACAGTGCGTCTACCTCTTCTCCCGGAATTCCAGCATCACTCAACGCTTTTGTTCCTGCTTCGATTGTAAGACTTCTTAATGAAGAGTTCCACAACTCTCCGAATTTCGTTATTCCTACTCCAATAACAGCAACTTTTTTCATAACCTCACCTCATCAAGATCTTTTTCCTATATATTGTATAGGTTGCATAATCGATATATCTTTTATTATCTATCATGTCCCATGTTTTTGGGCACATATCTCTTTTCTTCTCGATTGCATCATCAACCGTAATGTAAAACGAGTCAGAGCCTGCACCGGATCCATAAGAACTCATCAGAATTTTGTCTCCTGGTTTGGCAACGTCTAACACAGCGGTAAGTCCCAAAAGACTTGATCCTGAGTATGTATTTCCTATTTTGCTGACTACCAATCCTTGTGTTACTTGTTCTGTCGAGAATCCTAATTTTTTTGCCATATTCACAGGAAACTTGGCGTTAGGCATATGAAAAACGATATAGTCCAGATCATCGGGATTTAAACTCATTCTATCCATCATCATTTTTGTGGCCGTACCGACATGTTTAAAATATGCAGGTTCACCCGTGAACCTTCCTCCGTGCTGGGGATAATGCTGGTACTCACGTCTCCAGAAATCGGGGGTATCCGTAGTATACGACAGAGTTTCCTCTATAGTGGCAATACTATCCTTATTTTTTTTGCTGAGAATAAACGCCGCCCCACCAGCAGATGCAGCGTACTCAAGAGCATCTCCAGGAGCACCCTGAGAGGTATCGGCTCCTATAGCCAGACCATATTTGATGTATTCTCCTTCTATAAGACCCATAACGTTCTGGATCGCTGCAGTACCTGCTTTACACGCAAACTCATAATCCGCGCACTTGAGTTCTCCTTCGCATCCTATAGCGGCAGCAACTACTGTTCCTGATGGTTTTACAACATAGGGGTGTGATTCTGAACCTACGTATATCGCGCCTATCTCTTCCGGATCGATTCCGGCTCTTTTCAAAGCATATTTTGTCGCCGCTGTTGCAATGGTAATCGTGTCTTCATCGAGACTGGGTACCGACTTTTCATATACGCCCAATCCCCTCTCAACATTCTGTGGATCCTTTCCCCAGATTTTTGCGATTTCACTTGTTTTAATTCTATTTTTTGGTACATACGAACCATAACCTACTATACTGATCATAGGCATCACCTTTTTTATTAAAAAATTTTAGTGTATAAAAAGTTTTCGGTGTTTGCAAGATTATATATCGACAAAAAACGATTGGTTATAATTTTATATTCCTCAAACCCTTGAGAAGAAGATCTACGGACTCAGCTTTTGAATGTATAAGCGGTATTTTTTCGATTTCGGCTATTTTTATGGCCACCGGGTCCATTTCCTTGGGGCCGTGAAGAACTACGAGGGCGGGCTTGAGTCCCTTTACTTTTATAGCTACCATGGGACTTCTCCCATAGGTAACCTTTGTAAATATCAGAGCTCTCTCAGTTGTCCAGCCGTATAACTTAAGAAAATCCTCACTATCCATCTCCAAAATTGCTTTTATAGAGTCTATTACGGTATATCCATAGATCATATGTTCTGATGTTCTTGGAGTAGTTAAGATCTCACCCCACACAGCTTTTGCTATGGTTTCTATGTCTGTAGGAAGTGAAAATTCTCTCATATCCATTATTATCTCTGTAGAAAGTTCTGTAGTAAACATTCTTGAAAAAGCGTGAATTACCTGTTCTCCATTGGCTTCATCTATATGTATCAGTCCTTCTACAAATTTTTTTATCGTTCCAGCTCCAGGAGATTTTCTTCTCCCCCCTTCATAATCACTGAGAACTGAAGAAGAGATTTTTAGGTGCCCAGCGAGACCTGTCTGTGTGATTCCAAAGATTTCTCTCCATTTTTTCATTGTTTTTCCAGGATCTTCAGAAAGAACTATCTCCCCAGCCATTCTTTTTGCCAGTTTTTCTTTAGAATCATCTACCATAAACATTCTTCACTATCTACATATAAAAAGATTTCGTTTATTGCGATAATAGTTACCGTCATTTGTTATAAAATATATAAACTATATAAATAAATATAATAGTTCCTACTATAATTAATATATCTGCGATCACCCATCCAAAAGTGTAGAGGATATACATTTTAGTCTCTTTATCACCTTCTCTGAAGAGTGTTATGAGTTCTTTAATCCTCTTCATTTTTGACATGGATCTTTCTCATTCTTTCTTTTCGACTATTATCTTACACCTTGTGGCTAACGCTGCAATCGCACCCAGAGCAGCAAGCCATGGAACGAGTAACATCCCTATAAAGCCAATGGTCACGGGAATTTCCAATAATACTTTATCTTTTTCATCTTTGATAGTTATCTTAGTCACATTTCCCTCATGAATAATCTCCTTGACTTTTTCTATGAGGTTGTCAGAATCTATCACAAATTCTTCTTCCTTCGTTGCTGTTGGGGTTCCGCATATATGACAGAATTTTGCTTCCTCTGGAAGTTTCGCCCCACATTTCTTGCACGTTTTCATGATATCCCTCCTTTTTTAATATATTTATAAGCAGACTCAGCTGCTATGGCTCCTTCTGCACATGCAGTAACTATCTGAGCAAGCATATTCGAGCCCGTAGTTACATCGCCCGCAGCAAATATTCCAGGAACATCTGTAGACATGTCCTCATTAACTCTTATATACCCTTTCTCATTTACGGACACATCCAGTTTCTTTGCAAGGTTACTTTCGGGATCTGTACCTATCTCAACAAAAAGGCCATCCACTTTTATCTCAATGGGCGTGCCATCCTGATCGAAGATGACCGATTCGAGGTTCTCTTCTCCTTTCAGTTCTTTTGGTACAGATTTGAACATCATCTCTATCTTTTTATTGGTTTCTGCTTCTTCTATCCACGCAGGCATCGCTCGCATTTTCTTTTTTTCTCTTCGATATATAAGATAAACTTTTTTTGCATACTCCGAAAGCAGTAGAGCCGATGTTACTGCGGAATCCCCGCCGCCAATGACACCCACAGTTTTATCTTTGAAAAAAGCACCATCACAGGTAGCACAGTAGGACACGCCTATCCCTCTGAACTTGTCTTCATTGAGCAAACCGAGTTTTCTTTTCTTTGCACCGGTTGCAAATATTAATGTTCTCCCAAAATACGTGGTATCACCCTCTGTTTTTACGTTAAAGCCTTTCTCGGTTTTTTCTATCCCTGTAACTTCGAGAAAATCTATTTGTTCCATGCCAAGAGCCTCAGCGTGGCTTTTGAGTTTTGTCACAAGATCCATACCACTAATCGTTAAAAGCCCGGGATAGTTCTCGATTCTATACGATTCCGAGACCTGTCCACCTGGTTTTCTTCCTACCAAAAGCGTTTTCATATTAAACCGTGTTGCATATATTCCTGCCGCATACCCTGCGGGACCCGAACCTACTATTATAACATCATATTCTTTCATGATCCCTTTATAATTTTTATCTTTTAAGAATTTATTGTATTGAGTTTCAGTCTTGATTTGCATAAAGTGTTTTAGAAAGCGCCAAGATGACAATGCATAAGAACCTCCAAAAGTAAGATTTAAATATAAGACCTCCAATTGATAATATGGCAAAAAGACAGGTTCCCGTAACAGGGATAATTTTTCTGGTTGTTGTTGTAGCATTGGTGATATACATTGCATATACAAAGATAGATAATCAAATGATAAAATTGATAGTAATTGCTGTCCCATTGATTATCGCTGTTTCTGCTCTGTTGGGACTTAGGCAAGAATATGGAATAGCAGATAAGATCGTTAAAAAAGGTCTCGTGGATGAGTACCTTGATAAACACGGCCTGGGAAATAGAAAAACTTTCGATGAGTTTATTGAAGAATTAAAAATGAGAGGATACAGAATAAATCCTGGTACAAAAGCACAACTCAGAAAGGAGATTATAGAAGGATTTGAAAGGCGTAAAAAATGAAGATTGTAGATCTACGGAGTGACACTGTCACAAAACCCTCTAAGGAAATGTTTGAAGCTATTCTGAATGCCAAATTGGGAGACGATGTCTATGGAGAAGACCCTACAGTCAATAAACTTGAAGAGATGGCTGCTCAAAAAATGGGCAAAGAAGCCGCTCTGTTGGTTACGAGTGGAACTCAGGGGAATCTCGTAAGCGTGATGGCGAATACGAACAAAGGAGAAGAAGTCATCCTGGAGTCGGAAAGCCATATATATTATTATGAAGTTGGAGGAATCGCTGCAGTGGCAAATCTCCTCGTAAAAACGGTAAAAGGAGAGAGGGGTGTTCTCGGTCCGGGAGATGTAGAAGATGCCATAAGGCCCAAGAATATACATATGCCACTAACACGATTGGTATGCATCGAGAATACGCACAACAGAGCTGGAGGTACTGTCTGGAAACCTGAGCAGATAAAAGCAGTGAGTGATGTGGTAGAAGATAAAGGGTTGAACCTTTACATGGATGGCGCAAGAGTATTCAACTCTGCAGTAGCTCAAAACATAGATGTCAAAAAAATGACACGATACGTTGATAGTGTCATGTTCTGCCTGTCAAAAGGACTGGCATGTCCTGTAGGATCGGTAATATGTGGTACTGAAGAGTTCATTGAAAAAGCAAGAAAATACAGAAAGATGCTTGGTGGAGGAATGAGACAGGCTGGCATCATAGCTGCACCAGGTATTATTGCACTGGAGAGTATGGTGGAGCGACTTGAAGAAGATCATAAAAATGCCCAAATACTTGCCAAAGGACTAAAAGACCTTGGTTTTGATATTAATCCTGTAGATGTGCACACAAATATTCTTGTGTTTGATGTGGACAATGCAGACAATTTTCTAAACACATTAAGAAAAAATGGGATCAATGCGTCTAAATTTGGTGAAAAAAGAGTGAGAATGGTCACTCATCTTGGTATTGCTGAAACAGATATAGATCGCGTATTGGAAATTATAGAGACTATTTTTTAAATTTTATGAAGCCTGTCATTTTGTAAGGTTGAAGTATACCCATGACATCCTCTGGTGTTTCACCACTTTTTTCTATTATCTCTCCAATAGTCATTTTTCCATCTACGTATTTCAGGATATTTCTGGCAAAGGGATTGATATTCTCTAAGAATTCTTCT
>JAGLWR010000056.1 GCA_023133315.1 Methanomicrobia archaeon
CTCTATAATTCCTTTTTCAGTCTCTTTTAACGAGTATACAATCGATGTTACAACATTTTTCACCAGTTCGCTGACAAATTTATTTAATCTGATCTTTCTTCCGTTTATTCTTATCTCTGTTTCGATTAACTGTTCGCACTGTTCTACTGAAGCTTCACCGTTAATGATCATAGAAGCCATTTTCTCACACGTATATCCACATCTACCGCAGTCCAGATTCGGAAGTTTGAAGCCGTATTTCTCTATTTTTTCGATTATTTCATTAAGACTCTCTTTATCAGACGCTATTGCCAGATTATCTTCATAATCTCCGCAGATTATTTTAGGAAAACTTCTGTTATTTTTAAACCCCTCTACAAGGAGAATATCTATATTCATGTACGAGATTATTTCTTCCAGAGATTTTTTTTCGGGAAAAATGATCCCGGATTTTTTTGCAGAGACATATCCTGTGACATATCTCCCAGAAAACCTTTTTGTATCACTTTCTTTCTCATCAAGTTCCTCTGCATGTTTTATTATCCCCACCATATATTTTTTGCTGAGCCTTTCCGCCATTTTCAGTATCAAAGAAGTTTTTCCAGATTTTTTGTATCCGATTATACCAACAGCTTTCATAATATTTTTATACACAGTCCCTTTATTAGATTTATGATTCTCGCCTTTGAGATTATAGGAAAGATTGCATTTTTCATCCTGATTTTGGTGACCTTTCTCATAATCTTTGGTGTATTACTGTTTTTGATCTCTTTCAAAACTGGTAAATATCCTATTCCCGGTATATTTTCAGGATTAATAGACGCTTTTTATTCTCCAATAAGATTTATAGTAGAAAAAATAGGATTGGACCCAAAACATTTCAATTCTATTGTTGTAGATGTAAAAAATTCTATAAATGTAGACAATTTTAAAAAAATACCTCCAAAAGAAAGAGCCATAGTCCTGCCGCAGTGTCTGAGATCAATAAAATGTCCTGCAAAATTATCTTCGGTAAACGGAATAGAATGTGTTAAATGTGGATCATGTTATATAAAAGAATTTAAGGAAAAAACAGAAGCTCTCGGATACAGAATATTCATTCTTCCAGGAGGAACATTTGTGAAAAGGGTTTTGGAAGGTGCCAGACCAAAAGCTGTATTAGGGATTGCCTGTTTTAACGATCTTTTTGAGGGTATTAGGATATGTGAAAAAGTCAGGATACCGGTCCAGGGTGTACTGCTGAAAACGACAGGATGCGTGGAAACGTTAGTGGACTGGGATGAGGTCTGGGAAAAAGTATTTCTGGGAGTAGATAGAAATGAAACTAAAAGTAGTTAAAGAAAAATTTGAGTTTTTAAACCCCATGAAGAACATGGAGAAGGATACCCAGATAATAGAGTACAGAAAAGATCCCTTAACAGGAACAACATGTATTTACAATCCGGTTACAGCTGAAAAAGCCAGAATATTTTTTGGCTCGACAGATAGAAAAGCGTTGAAAGAATTTGCAGATCAGACAAGAGAGTCATGTTTCTTCTGTCCCGAGAAACTTGAAACGTCGGCAGCGCGGTTTGTGGAGTTTGAAAACTTAAAAAAAGGAGAAGCTGTGTTATTTCCAAACCTCTATGCAGTATACCATGATTCCGCAGTGATTGTCCTCACAAAAAAGCATTTCCTGGATTTAAATGAGTACACTCCGGAGATATTTGAAAATGCAATCTCTCTAGGAATAACGTATCTACGAAGACGGTATGAACAGAGAAAGATAACATACGGAGTTTTGGGCGGCAATTATCTTCCACCTGCTGGGGCCTCCATAGTTCATCCGCATATGCATGTTCTTTCATCAAAGACACCGTTCAGAATTATAGAAGCAATGATCAAGACTAGCGAAAAATATTATAGAAACAATGGAGTAAATATAGTTGACGACATCTTGAAAGCAAAAGAGAGATATATTGGAAAATTTGGGAGCATAGAAACGTATGTTCCCTTTGCGCCATTGGGCAATAATGAAATAGACGGCGTTATAAGAAACTACAGCCTTCTGGAATTGAATGAAGAGGACATTAAAGATATTTCTTCTCTGCTCGTAGAGGTACTGAAGTTTTATTACAAAGAAGGACTTTCCTCATACAATTTCATGATCTATTCAGGAGCTTTAGATGGAAAAGATCGTTTATACTGCGGGATAAAAATAATTTCGAGACAAAATTTTAAACCTTTCTACACAAATGATATCTGGTACCTCCTGAAAATTCTTCAGGAAAGTTTGATCTTTGAAAGCCCCGAACAAACTGCAGAGAAGTTTAGAAAGGCGATAAAATTAAGATAGTTTTTCTTTTGGAGAACCATTTTATGAGGAGAAACGTCTACACTTTGATGTAGTTCCTTCAGAACTACATCCACTTGTTTTCCCTTTCTAAAAACCGTAGTTTTTTCTTTTTAGATAATTCTATTGATCCATTTTGATTTTTTTTGTGAACTTTTTTCTTAGATAAAAATTGTGCAATATTTGAAAAAAATGTTAAAGGAAGACGACAATAAAAATGATACTTTTGATGTTAATTGATATATAAAGATGGATCAGACATTTAAAAGATCTTCTATGGTCCGACATAACCACTTAGTGTCATATAGATGTGTCAAACACAATAATAACGAAGTGGCGCCTTCATCTGTCCATACTTCGGATTTATCCCTCCTGAGAATTTTTTTCATAACAAGATCCATGTCTACACTTTTTCCTAAACTTACTACTTTTTGAATTTTTATGAATTTAGGACCAAAAGAGAGTGGAAAATCGCGTCTACCATATACTGGAATAGAACGAATATCCTTTTTTCGAGTACATTTCAGGTGTGTAGATACTTCTCGTTGCTCAGATGCACCAAGAGCTTTTTTAGCTACTTCTTCTCTATTTTCAGAAATTTTGTATATGCCGATTATAAAGGGTTCACAACGCTCTAAAGTGGCTCCAACACCAATCCATTTAATCTCTTTAGGTTCTATTTCTATACCCAATTCATAACGGGTTTCACGTTTAGCTGTATCCTCTATACTTTTATCAGGATTCTTCTTCAGAAATTCCATAACACCATTTATTGTAGAACTACATTTACCAGATTGTTGTCCAACCCGATCACGTTCAACATAAAGTATTCCTTCATCGTTATAGAGGATAAGATCTACTGCAAGATCATTTGCAAGAGGAGATTTAGATAATTCATTACGCCAATCTCCTAAACGTGGCCATCTGAACTCTTCTGGAAGAGTGGATTCAGGATCACGATCTTTGCAATATTGATATCGGTATCCGTCAAAATGAATATTTGTGCCGATTGCAGTGAAATATGATGTATATCCTATTGTGAGTTGCAAAATTTGATCGATTGGACTTTTTCCTTTTGTGATTGATATGTTTTTAAGTTTTGCAAGTTTACCATTGTAAAACTCGAAGCCTTTTTCTTTGCTACGTTCACATACATCGGGAGCAATTCTTCGAAATCTATTGTAAAACAACTCTGGAAAATCCGCAGAAATATACTTCTTCTCACGAGCTTCTGTGAAATTTGGAATAGAGTTCAAATTATACCAATTTATCTTTTGGCTGATGCCGTAAAATTCTTCATCGAGATTAATGGACACTCTTTTAAATCCATCATATGGGTTTTGACAAACCTCAAGTAGTTGTGCTCCTGCTTGATAAGCACACGATTTTAAAAGATCATGCAAATTTCTCATTTTATTCCTCCACAATATAATCTAAATCTATTTTCTTTTAAGTCTATAGATCTTTTATACTTATAACTATTTAAAAATCTTTTTATTATTCCCCTTTTAATCGTCTTATTATTCTTAAAATAAAAACATTTTTCTGAAAGTTTTCCGATAGATATCTATAAAAATACAGGCATATAATATTGGGAATTTTATGAGTAAAGAAAAATAAAATTTTAAAATATTTAAAACTTCATTTAAGACCCTTAAGGATATTTACAAGAGCCATCTATAAAATATTAAAGTTAAATAGTATTGAAAGTATAAGTCCCATCAAAAAATTCCATAATCCGTTTTTAAAACATAGATCCCCCCAGTCCTTAAGTTTTAATCTATGTAAAAATTTTGGGAAGGGCTTTTGGTCATAATCCATTGTGTATGAGCGTAAAGTTACTACAAGGGTGATAGAACTTATGAAAAAAATATAGAAAGGAAGACGATATTGTGCTTCATAAATTACAACAAGAGGAAATAGATAAAGCAATGCACCCCAATGAAGATTATAACCAATATCACTTATTTTTTGTCTTAAAGTGTAAATAAAGAAGCTTGAGATTCCAAAAATCAGAATGGGTCCCGTAAGCAGTATAACAGCTGGAATTAATTCCATTGTGCGTCACCCGAGTTAAAATTATTTTTATATTTCCTATTTAAAATATAATTTATGATTATTGTCATGACAAAAGCCCCTATAGAGACCAATAGCAAAAGGATAAGATCTCTTATAGAAAATCCCGATGTTAAATTGGAAAAATCTACATAAAATAATATTAAAAAATAAATTAAGATTATTAAAAAAGATATGATACTTATTTTCTTGATTTTGACTTGATTATTGTATTTATTTTTTTTCATGATTTCTCTCCTTCTGGGATCCATTTTAAGATATATGAGTGACCCACCTCAGGTTTCTTTATATCGAGTGAAATAGATTGTTTTTTGGTGGAAAAATAATTGTTTTTCTTTATTTTCCCATATTCCCCCCAATTTCTCATCTCTCCCCTTCCAACCGTTACATCATAAAACTCTTTTCCTGCAATTTTGTATTTTTGGGGAAATGTAACTTTTATTTTAAGCCTTTCAGTTGGATAAAGTACTAAAAAGGAAACGTATTCATATGGTTTTGTGAATTTCCAATTCCCCCTTTTTATTTTTTCTTTTATTTCCTCTTCATTCATATGATAAAAGTTTTTTATAGATTCTTCTATGAGTATTTTGGCTGACTCTCCTTCATTCAATCCAGGAGAAAATCTTCCACAGAGCTCTAACTTATCTTCAGTCACTATTTCTTTGGTGATTATAAAATCTTTTCCTTCTGGAATTGAGGGTTTTTTTATTTCATATTCTAAATCTTTAAATTTAGTACCGATAGAAGGAATATGCCTAAAAATTCTTTCTTCGATAATACCCTTTTTTCCTATGAATTCATAAATAGTAGATATTTTGCATGATCCATCGGTTTCTATTATAACCGTTCTGTTTATCTCACCATGCTTATACATAGGTAACATCTCAAAAGTGCGTGTTAGATCTTCTATTTTTGAATATGCTATCGCTAATTGAAAAATATATCTTATAATGACAATTACCAGATATGAAATCATAGGAATAGATAAGATAAATAGTGCAATAACTATTTCTTGATATTGAGCCAATTCCGTCTCGATGACTTCATATTTTAAAAGAAAAATTAAAAGTATTATTAGAGGAAAACAAATTGTCAAAGGATAGATATTGCGATATTTTTGAACGAAAAGACTGAGTTTATTAGGCTTTTTATCAGTTTTATTTTCTAACATTTAATATACCCTATTGAGTAATAAATCTTCCCATATAAAAAGCTTTTGGTGTATCACTTGACTTCCTTTCTGTGTAATTATGACCCCAGTAACATAAAGTTTTATGTAATCTCTCACGGTTCTTTCTTTCAATCCTTTTTCTGTTTTAAGGTGGATATAGAAATCTTCTAACATTCGACCACCCCAAAGAAGCAATACTTTCGGCGTACTGCACGAACCGTATAAACGATAAAAAAATAAGTCTTCTTTCTTAGTACCAGGTTCTTTCTTTTTAAGAAAGAAAGTGGGAGTGGGCCCGGCGGGATTCGAACCCGCGACTTTCGGCTTAGAAGGCCGACACCCTATCCAGCTAGGTCACGGGCCCTAAGCAAATATTTTTGTCTTCGAGATCTCCACTCTTTTCAGCGGATAAACCTTCTTAGCTTCCCTGTAAGCTGCAGATGCTATTTTTCCGAGTACAAGTTCTAGAACGAATTGTTCAAGGCTCTTGGCATCAGCTTCTCGCGTAACGCACCGTTCCAGTATCGTTCTGATCTCTCTTCCCTGGGATTGCTGAATTCTCTTAGCAGTGATAGCAGTCATCTGAATTCTCGCTTTTCTACCATCCTTTGTTTTTATATCCATGATATTTTCTACTTTCGTTGTGTTTCTCCTGATCTGTGATCTCATGTAAGACCTGAGAAGTTCTTGTCTTTTCAATTCTGTATATGCGTTGGTCCCCTTGACATCTTTTATTTTGAAAAATAATTTTACATGGTTTTTCGTAAAATCTCCAGTGAGATCTCTTAACGTAGTTTCTATCACTCTGCCGAGTATCTGTTCAGGCTCTGTAGCGGGTATATCTGCTATTTTTTGATTTCCAAATATTTGTGGAGCATAAACGCTATACCATTTCTTCAATTTCCATGGATCTTTTTTTCTTACGGTTCTTTTTGCCATATTTCTCACTCCTTCATTATTTCAGAAGATTTAATGCAGACAAGTATATCATCAATCACGTTTTTAAAGGTACCTACATTCTCTGATTTTACGAGCGTTATAAATTCGTTCTTGTTATTATAACTTTCTACTATAGTGGCTTTTAAAGGTTTCTCATTGTCGATGTCTATAGCTTCTGCTGCTGATGCAGCGGTCTTCTCATTTTTGTAATTGATTGTAATCTCTCCCTCTATCAAAAACTTTTTTTTAAACTGTTTCTTTATTTCAAAATCTACTTTCTCTATGAATTCTTCGATCTTTCCATTGTAAACAGCTCCTGAAGCGATGTCGTGACCTCCCCCTTCTCCTTTTCTTTCAACTGCCGTTTTTAAAGCTTCTCCTAAATGTAACCCTTGAGATACAAGTTTTTTAGTTCCTCTTGCAGAGATTTTCAGGTTATTTCTTTTTGATATGACAATTACAGGCTTATCGTTAAAAACTTTAATCAAAAGTGTAGAAAGTGGTCCGGTTAGACTTCTCTTCGTATCGGAAACTATAAAATATGCAGATCTTTCTTTGTTTTCCTCGATTATGTTATCTTTATTTTCCAAAAAGTATTCTAAAGATATATTTAATT
>JAGLWR010000057.1 GCA_023133315.1 Methanomicrobia archaeon
AAGCTGGTGGCCAAGCCTGACCAGCTCTTTGGTAAGAGGGGGAAGAACGATCTCTTGTACGTGAATAAGACCTGGAATGAGGTAAAAACCTGGATCGAAGAGCGGATGAACAAGAAGGTTACCATAATCCAGACCACGGGAAAAACCACGGGTGTACTGACCCACTTCCTTGTAGAGCAATTTATTCCTCACGATGAAGAATATTACGTGGCGATAACCACACACAGGAATAAGGACACGATACACTTCTCTATGAAAGGTGGCGTGGATATAGAAGAGGTATGGGACACTGTTGTAACATTGGACATACCTATACTCTCCAGCATCGAAGATGTGGAAGGGTTCCTTCCCGATGAACTTGGCAACAAAAAGAAGAAAGTGACAGATTTCATCACGGCACTGTACAAACTCTTGGTGGAGTATCATTTCACCTACTTAGAACTTAATCCATTCACCTTCGTTGGAGACAAAGTGATTCCGCTGGACGCAGTAGCGAAACTAGATGACTATGCCTCCTACCAGTGTGCTGAGAAATGGGACAAGATCGAGTTCCCCTCCTCCTTTGGGTTACAGAAAACGGAAGAGGAGAAGTATGTCAGTGAGTTAGATGAGCGGACAGGTGCATCACTGAAGCTCACCCTATTAAATCCCAAGGGCAGGGTATGGAACCTTGTAGCCGGAGGTGGAGCGAGCGTGATATATGCAGATACTGTGACCGACCTAGGCTATGCTGATGAGCTTGCAAACTACGGTGAATACAGCGGCAACCCCAGCAGAGAATTGACATACGAGTACACCAAGATCATCCTGAAGCTCATGGCAAAGGAGAAGGATCCTGAAGGCAAGCCGAAGTTCCTTATAATAGGAGGAGGTATAGCTAACTTCACCGATGTTGCCAAGACCTTCACTGGCATCATAGATGCAATTGAAGAGTACGCAGATAAGCTCAAAGAAATCAATGTTAAGATCTACGTGAGAAGAGGTGGCCCCAATTACAAGGAGGGCTTGGAGAATATGAGAAAGATGGGCAAACGACTGGGACTACCAGTGGAAGTCTATGGCCCTGAGACGCACATGACGAAGATAGTTTCCATGGCATTGGAAGGAGAGAAGAGGTGAAAAGAATGGAAGATTACGAGTTATTTGATAGAAACACGAAAGCTTTTATATTTGGTACGCAAACGAGAGCTGGCCAAAGGATGCTAGATTTTGATTATCTATGCCAACGTGATGAGCCCAGCGTAGCAGGCTTTATTACACCGACTGGGGGGGGTTATTTCAAATTATTCTGGGGAACCAAGGAGATCCGGATACCCAGGTACAGGTCGATTGCAGATGCTGCTAAGGCACACCCGGAGGCAGACGTAATGGTAAATTTCGCCTCTGAGCGATCCTGTGCAGAGACCACAATGGAGGCACTTGAGACTGATACTATCCGCACCGTTATCATGATCGCAGAGGGCGTACCGCAACGAGACACAAGGGAGATTGCAGCTTTTGCAAAGAAAAATAATAAGTGGGTCATCGGACCCGCCACCGTCGGCGGTATCAAGCCGGGAGCCTTCAAGATCGGGAATGCTGCAGGTACCATGCAGAACATCAAAGACACGAAGCTACATCGTCCCGGATCCGTAGGGTTCGTATCGGTATCTGGTGGGCTCTCAAACGAAGGATACAACATCTGTCATCTAAACTCAGACGGCATATACGAGGGGTACGCGGTCGGCGGTGATGTTTATCCGGCGACTACACTCATTGACCATCTCCTGAGATACGAAAAGAATCCTTATATTAAAATGATGGTCTGCCTCGGTGAAGTCGGAGGCACGGATGAGTATGACGTAGTAGAGGCCGTGAAGTCCGGCAAGATCACCAAGCCTGTGGTGATGTGGACTACCGGCACCTGTGCCAGGATGCTCCCCGGCCAGGTACAGTTCGGTCATGCAGGTGCGAAGGCAGATACCGAAGAGAGCACTGCAGAAGCGAAGAACAAGGCGTTAAAAGAGGTAGGTGTGATTGTTCCAGAGTCTTTTGACGATTTCGGCGAGAAGATAAAGAAAACGTTCGAAAAATTGAAGACAGAAGGAAAAATCGAGCCGATAGAGGAGCCTACAGTACCGCACATCCCTATGGACTATAACCAGGCAGTGGCCGAAGGTCTTGTAAGGAAACCTACCAATTTCATCAGTACCATCTGCAATGAGACTGGAGAGGTCCACAATTATTGTGGCATCCCCATTGACGATGTCATAAAAGAGGGATATGGTCTGGGCGGTGTCATAGGTCTACTCTGGTTCAAGAAAGATCTTCCTCAGTATGCGAGGGATTTCATAGAATTAGTACTGCAAATAGTTGCAGATCACGGTCCAGCAGTCTCGGGGGCGCACAACACCATCGTCACGGCGAGGGCAGGTAAGAGCCTCATAGAGTCCATAATCAGTGGCATAGTCACCATTGGTCCAAGGTTCGGTGGTGCTGTCAACGGTGCTGCAAAGCACTTTACCTGGGGAATGGAGAACAACATGGCACCCCGTGAATTCGTTGATGCCATGAAAGCGAAAAACGTCCGAATACAGGGCATAGGCCACAGAATCCACAGCGTGGAGAACCCTGATGCTAGGGTAGAGATAATGATCAATTTCGCGCGAAAACATTTCCCAAAGACCCCGCTGCTGGATTATGCACTGGCTGTCCAGATGGTCACTACCATGAAAAAGAACACGCTCATCCTCAATGTAGATGGATGTATAGGTGTGCTGTGCGTAGACATGCTCAAGAATCTCAACTACTCAGACAGTGAGATCAAGGAGATGATCGATATGGGTTTC
This sequence comes from Methanomicrobia archaeon, assembly GCA_023133315.1. Classification (GTDB taxonomy): domain Archaea; phylum Methanobacteriota_B; class Thermococci; order Methanofastidiosales; family B48-G16; genus B48-G16. Next base: position 2,829 of record JAGLWR010000057.1, read on the forward strand.
TTTAACGCCCTGTTTATCATTGGTCGTACCATCGGTTTCATGGGACATTACTTTGACCAGAAGAGACTCAAAACACCTCTGTACAGGCACCCGTGGGACGATATTCTCTACGACGTCCCTGAGAAGCCTGAAAAGGTAGAAAATAAATAAGGTGATATAAATGTATGAACAAAAAATTGAAAAGGCAAAAGAACATTTCGGTAAGATTCTTGCCGAACAGCTCGAGCGAGTAGAGCGAATGAAGACAAGCCAGGAATGGACTGATTATACTACCCTTAAACCGATAACAATAGGTTTTGTGGGTGGAGACGGCATAGGCCCTTTTATCGCTGAAGAAGCGAAACGTGTCCTGGAGTTCCTGCTCAAGGATGAGATTGCCAGCGGAAAGATCGAGATGAGGACAATAGAAGGACTGACCATCGAGAATAGAGCCAAGGTTATGAAAGCCATTCCCGAGGATATATTAGAAGAGATAAAGAAGTGCCACGTGCTGTTGAAGGGTCCCACCACCACGCCCAAGAAAGGAGACCCATGGCCCAACATAGAGAGCGCCAATGTTGCAATGCGTCGTGAACTGGACCTTTTCGCCAATGTCAGGCCTGTGAAAGTCCCTGAAGATGGTATAGATTGGATATTCTTCAGGGAAAACACAGAAGGAGCCTACATTCTTGGAAGGAAGGGTGTCGACGTGACCGACGACCTTGCTATAGATTTCAAGGTCATTACCACACAGGGCTCTGAGCGTATAATCAGAATGGCATTTGATTATGCCAAGAAGAACAACATAAATAGGGTAACTGTTGTGACAAAGGCCAACGTTGTCAAGAAAACAGACGGTAAATTCCTCGACACGGCGGAGAAAATTGCAAAGGAGTACCCAGAAGTGGAATGGGACGACTGGTTCATAGATATCATGACTGCCAAGCTCATAGACCCAGCCCGGAGAACGCAGTTCCGGGTCATTGTGGCACCAAACCTGTACGGCGACATAATCACCGATGAAGCGGCACAGCTCCAAGGCGGTGTTGGGACTGCCGGAAGCGCAAACATAGGCAAGAGATACGCCATGTTCGAGGCTATCCACGGCTCAGCCCCAAGAATGGTAAAAGAGGGAAGGGCAAAGTACGCTGATCCATCGAGCATTATGAGAGCCGCGGCCATGCTCCTCAATCATATCGGCTACAAGGAGAAGGCAGAGAAGCTTGAGAAGGCACTGAGCATCTGCAGCCAGTACGAGAAGAAGGTTGTGATCACAGGACGCAGCGATGGAGCCACAGGTGCGGAGCTCGCCAACTACGTGATGGAGACCGTCAAAGACCCAGAGCTGGAAAGCAAGTGGAAGAGTTATCAGTAAGACCTTCAAAAGAACTTTGAAGGAATAAATTTTTTTATTTTTTTATTTCTCTTGAAATTGAATCCGAAGAAAGGGGATATATTTAATTTTTTATTCTTGATTTTATGACCTCTGCCAGTCTCTTTATCCCTTCTACTATGTCTTCATCAGAAGGATATGAGAAGTTTAATCTCATTGTATTTTTTCCACCTGCAAATGCAGAACCCACTACGTATGCAACGTTATTTTTAATCGCATCTTTAAACATCTCTTTTGTATCGATATACTCTGGAAAAGTCACCCATAAAAACAATCCCCCCTTAGGAATGGTCCATTTTACGCCTTCGGGGAAGTAATCCTCCATCGCTTTTAACATAATATCCCTTTTTCTCTTGTACATCTTTCTAAGCTTTTTGAGATTCTCTTCTAAGTACCCTCTGTGACAGTACTCATATACAGTCCTTTGAGAAAGCACGTTTGAACATAGATCTGCTGACTGTTTGGCGATCGTCAATTTCCATACTACTTCTGAAGGACCACACACCCAGGCCACTCTGATTCCGGGAGAAAATATTTTAGAAAACGTTCCCAGATAAAGAACATTTCCCCTTGAATACGCTAAAATAGGTTTTGGTGGCTCACCGCTGAAAGCAAGCTCAGAGTACGGATTGTCCTCTATAATCGGAACATCATATTTCAAGGATATCTCAACGATCCTCTTCCTTTTCTCTGTGGACATGCATACCCCTGCAGGATTTTGAAATGTAGAGACCACATAGATAAATTTTGGTTTCTTTCCAGTTTTTAATCTTTCCTCCAAAATATCTAAATCCATTCCATCGGTTTGCAAAGGTATTGTTTCGATCTGCGCTAAGTATGCTCTAAATGCACTTAAACCCCCCAAATACGAAGGAGATTCTGTAATAACAATATCATTCTTATCTATAAAGATTTTGCTGACAAGATCTAATCCCTGTTGTGATCCAGCAGTAATAAGAATATCTTCAGGCTTTGCATTGTATCCTTTTTTTATCATGTAATCTGCCAAGAACTCTCTTAGCCGTATATACCCTTCAGTCGTTCCGTATTGAAGAGCTTTTTTAGCTTTCGTTTCTATTACGTAATTTATACATTCTTTTACTTGATCTATAGCATAAGAATCAGGACTCGGCAACCCCCCACCAAAAGAGATAATCTCTGGCTTTTGTGTCATTTTCAGCAGTTCTCGTATCTCAGAAGCTTTGAGAGCATTTGCTCTTTCTGAGTAGTACTTTTCCCATTTCATTGTAGACACCATTTTTACTCTGAATATGGGTATAAAAAGGTTACGTCGATAGGGTAAAGGGCTTACGTCGATAGTTTTTTAATCGTATACCCTGAATGATAGTCATGGAAAGAAAAATATTCTACTTTGAAAAGAAAGACAAAGAAAATACAGAAACTGCTATAAACCTTGCACTCCGGAGAGGAGAAGAACTTGGAATCAAAACGTTTGTGATGGCCTCCACACATGGGGACACTGCTGAGGCTTTTCTGAGGATTGCTCCAAGAGAATATAATGTTGTCGTTGTGACCCATCAGGCAGGGTTTAAAAAGACAGGAGAAATTGAGATGAGTGAAGAAATAAAGAATACGCTGGTAGAAGGGGGGATGAAGGTCATTACGGCAGCACATGCGCTTTCTGGGGTAGGAAGAGGCATATCAATAAAATTTGGGGGGTATGACCCCACCTGAGATTATTGCTAATACACTGAAGTTATTTTCCCAGGGGATGAAGGTATGCGTTGAGATAACGTTAATGGCTGCTGATGCGGGAGTTATCGACATGGAACACGAGATAATTGCTATAGGAGGAACAGGAAGAGGTGCTGATACTGTCACAGTAATCAAGCCCGCGCATTCATTCAACTTTCTTGATCTTGATATCAAAGAGATACTGGCGATGCCGAGAGACAAATAAATGGATTAAAAGTTTATCATAATATATCTCAAGTACATAACACCGAAAGATTTATAAAGGAGGGGGTGTAGATAGTATTGATACTATGAAAGAGATTGAAGACCTAAAGAAAGAGCTGAGAAATGAACTGAAGGAAGAGATGCAGAAGTTGAGAGATGAGATCCTCGTCAAATATGAAAAACCGAAGGAAATAGCTGAATTAATTCCCGGAAAAAAGGAAGAAACAGTCTTTAATGAAGAATTTGCAGAAAACATTTTAAAATCTCTGGCAAATAAAGAAAGGCTGAAGATACTCAAAGAACTGTATGAAAGTGCTAAATATTTCTCGGAACTTTTGGAAAGCACAAGCCTTGACAACTCTCCACTGAGATTTCATTTATCCAGTCTCAAGGATACGGGATTCATCGATCAGGAGCGGTACAGAGGAAAGTATCTGATCACGACGCAGGGAAAGATTGCCGTAAGGGTAATAGAGTTTCTCTGTTCTAAATGTGAGGTGAAAAAATGAGGATTAAAAAAAGTATAGACGAACTGCAAAAAATGAAATTTAGTGTAAAATGCCCAATTTGTGGAGAAAAAATAAAATTTAAAGAAGAAATAGATCTTGAAATGGCTTTTGATAATCCAAACTTTGTTTTGGACACATTTGAATCAATGTTATTTCAATGCAAATGTGGAAACGAGTTCTTTGGAGCTGAAACAGTAGAAAGTGAACTTATAGATGATTTAATAGAGATATTCAACGAATTGAAGAAAGATGGAAAAATCTCTTACGAAAATGGAAGTTTTTTCTTAGATATCGGAGTTTTTGAGAGTTTGAGGTATCTAAAAAAATTGAAAAATATTGGAGAAAAATATGATAGAGGCGATATTTTTGAGTAAAGCAAAACTGGCTGGAAAGATTTGCGGAAGGGTAGCTCTCGTTTTCCTGGCCCTCTGGTTTATAGCGCAGGTGA
>JAGLWR010000058.1 GCA_023133315.1 Methanomicrobia archaeon
ACTTCTTCCTTAACTTCTTTAGGTTTTTCTTTTACTTCTTCCTTAACTTCTTCTTTAATACTTGTATCTTCTTCTTTATCTTCTTTTTCCTCAATGAGGTATATTTCATCTGGTAAAACGACATTAGGAGGCATTATCTTAACAGTAACACCCATAACGCCAAGTTTTAATCGTGCTATTGAATATCCCCGATCTACGAGTCTCTGGGCGGGTTCCCCGCACTTCTTGAGATATCCAGTTGTAAATCTGACAGTTCTTGATCTCTGGCCAGAGAGTTTTCCTGAGATTACTATCTCCACTCCTTTAGCTCCTGCATCCATTATTCTTCTCGAAATCTTATACGCTGTCCTTCTGTAGTGGTACCCCCTCTCAAGATCAGACGCAGTTCTATGAGCCATAACATCAGCATTTAACTCCGGATTTTTGATTTCTTCTACTTCGATTTGTGGATTTTCGATAGAAAACTTTTCTCCAAGATCTTTTGTTAACTCTCTTATAGATCTGCCTTTTCTTCCGATCACTATGCCAGGAGTTTCTACCTTTACTATTATCCTCGTTCCCAGGGGGCCCCTCTTTATATCAACTCCACCGTATCCAGCCCTCTCTAAAGACTTGGCCAAGTATTCACTGATAGATGCATTTTTAATATTTTCCTCTATGATCTTTCTTTCAATTACCATTATACTTCCTCCACCACTATCTCTATATTTGTCGTATACTCATTGAACGGTGTTGCCCTCCCATATGCCCTGGGAATCCAACCAGGAATAACGAGACCTTTATAAGCAGAGATATGAACGATTCTCAGTTTATCTAGATCCAGTCCTTTATACTCTGCGTTTGATTCGATTTCTTTTAGAAGTTTTAAAATTCTCTTAGAGGCTTTTACAGGATATCTTCCCGTATCCCATTTATACAATTTCTTGTGTCCCATCTTTTTTCTGTATCTTTTAAAGGGTACAGCTCTCTTCATTTCAATTACTTCTTCCAAATATTTTTTAGCGTGACTCAATCTCTTCTCTCTAAGCTCCCGGCAAATTTCTCTTGCATGCTTTGGAGATATCCTGAGATTTTTACCAAAGGTTTTTGCAATCTTCAATTCATCCTCGAACTTTACAGAGTATCCCATTGGATCACCTTAATGGTACATACAGCGAAGATTTCGTAGCTCCCACTCCTGGAGCTGAATGTTTGACCAGCCTTCTTGTCAGCGCAAATTCGCCAAGATAATGCCCTATCATCTCAGGGAGTATCTTGATAGTTTTAAATCCGTTACCTTGATGGATACCTATCTTAAGCCCCACCATCTCAGGTAGAATTATCATGTCTCTGGAATGTGTTTTTACGATCATTTCTTTTCCATCTTTCAAGGCTTTCTTCGCTTCTTTTATTCTTGTCATAAGCTTTTTCTGTCTCTCAGGGAAATCTCTCTTCAATGTTCTCCTTTTCCTTGAAGGAAGCAGAGTAATAAACTTGTCTATCGCCATTTTTTCAAGTTCTTTCATTGGATATCCTCTATAAGTAAACTCTTTTTTAGCCATTTTATCTCCTCTTTCCAGTCCTTTTTGCAGATATGAGCCCAACTTTTCTTCCCGGTGGCCTATCTCGGGAAACTGTGGAGGGTCTCCCAATGTGCTGATGTCCGCCTCCGCCGAATGGGTGATCAACTACATTCATAGCTACCCCAGAAACTCTAAAGAATGCTCCGGCTTTGCTTCTGTATGCATGATACTTTTTACCAGCTTTCACAAAAGGCTTATCTTTCCTCCCCCCTCCAGCTACAATTCCTATTGTGGCTCTGCATTCAGATTTAAATTGTTTCATTACACCAGAAGGTAATTGGATAATACATTCACCTTCTTTTTTTGATATTAACGTTGCAGAACTTCCAGACGATCGTATAAGCTTGCCTCCATCCCCTGGAGTTATTTCAATGTTGTGGAGAGGAGTTCCTTCAGGCACGTTTTTCAGAGGAAGTGTATTTCCTATTCTTATCGGTGCATTTTCGCCTATGCATATTCTTTCACCGGTCTTTAGCGATTCCGGAGCCAATATAAATCCTTTCTTTCCAGTTTCAAACTTTATTTTTGCCAAAGGTGCGGTTCTCGCTGAATCAAAGATTATATCGATAACTTTTCCGTGTAAAGATTTATCAGCTTTCGGGTAGTTGATTTTATATTTGTATCTATGAGAAGGTGCTTTATACACCACACTACTTCCCTTTCTCTGAGATCGTGTTCTATGACCCATTTAGAACACCCCTATCTTTGTGGCGACTTCATCCGCAAGGTACTCTTCTTTTAACCTCACATACGCTTTCTTTCTTCCGTCTGGAAGGATCATCGTATTTATCTCAGCTACTTCAACTTCGTAGAGCTCTTCAACAGCTTTTTTGATCTCCAGTTTTTTAGCGGTTCTTCTTACTATAAAAGCAAGTTTATTTTCATTTTCCATCATTGTAACATTTTTTTCTGTAATAAGAGGGTGGGTGAGAATATCATAAGGATCCATTTATACACCCCCAAAAAGAGAATCTAATTCTTTAAAAGCAGAACGTGTCCAGATCACGAGACGTCCTGGTTGAGCTCCAGGAGCAAGATACTCGGCTCCGAGATTTTTCACCTGTACGATGTCAATACCAGGATGATTTCTCGCCCCATAAAAAATACCCAAATTTTTGGATATAACTATCAAAGGGCCTTTTTTTCTTTTATATTTTCTTCCTCTCATCTTTCCTTTTCCCGCTCTTATCTTTTTCTTTTTAGCTCTGAGGATATCGTCCCATACGCCCAAGCTTTTAAATATCTCTCTTGTTTCTGATGTCTTCTTCACTTTTTCAAGCTTATCTTCTATAACTAAAGGTAATTCTTTTACATTATTTATTTTATGACCTCTGGCAAGAACAGCATTTCTGTCTGACGTAAAAGCTATAGCAGAAGCTATGGCAAATCTTCTCTCTTTTTTGTTTATCTTTTCTTTGTATTTTTTTTCGACTTTAGGAGGGAAGGCCTTTCTTCCACCGACAGCAGAAGTTACAAAGGCTGCTCTTCTCGGACCTGATTTCATCCTCGGCACCCTCGATATCCCTCTATTTTTACCGGGCGACTCTGCAGATGTCCTTTTTCCAGCTTCTATATACGTTCCATAAGGCTGGATCCTGTGAGTAATACTTGCCAGAACTGCCCTTTTTATTAAATCTTCCCTCTTTTTAGTACCAAATACACTTGGAAGTTCAATTTTTCCGATGATTTCACCTTCCAAAGAATAAACGTTAAGTTTGGACATTTATCCACCCTGTTGAGATTTTGTAGAGATAAAAGTTATTTTTGGGGCTCCTTTTGGGAGATGGATAGGTTCTCTTATACACGCTCTCATCCTGACTAACCTTTTTTTGCTGCCGGGAATACCTCCCTTCACGATAGCATACTCGTTCTTTAAAACCCCATAATTCAAAAAACCCCCTTTTGGTGTTATGTCCTGAGAATCGATCTTTAAAATTCTTTTGTTATACTCCGTCCTCTTGCTATAACCCATCTGTCCTGCCATGGGCACTGTCCACATAGTTTTTCTAGGTTTCCATGGGCCTATACTACCCACATGCCTTCGTGCATCATTTGTTTTTCGACTCTGAATTTTAATGCCCCACCTCTTCACCTGTCCCTGAAATCCCTTTCCTTTTGTAATGGCTATTACATCGATATAATCTCCGTCATTGAAAACTTCTTTAATGCCGATCTCTTTCCCAAGGATACTCATGCAGTATTTTATTTTCTCTTCTACAATCTTTCCACCGACACCCATCTCTATTATTTCAGGTTTCTTTTTGAACCCCACTCTTCGTGGTATCGTCGTTGCTATGATCCTCACGTCATCAGGATCTAACGTATCAACACTCACTTCTTTCTTTTTTTTGGGTATGCTGATCTTCCTTTCCACATCCTTGATTGGCTCTGCCCATAAGTCCTTTAATACCTTTCCTCTTCTGTAGAACCGTACGCCTGCTATGTATATGGGTGGAGTCTCTACTACCGTTACGGGAATCTGCAACTCCTTCCCCCTTGTAATCGCATGCACTCTATCATCTACTTTAAACACGTGTGTCATCCCTGCTTTATATCCAGGAAAGTCCAAAAGCTTGCATTTTTCGATCTTCGGCCAACTACTTATCCTCGGATAAATTCTCTTTGCTCTTTTTCTCGGACTGTAAGCAAGCGATCCTCTTCGCGGCCTGTGACGTTTTCCACTAGACGTACCCATAACTCTAACCTCCAATAATCTGGAAAAATGAAGGATGATACCTCTTTTACATCATCCCTGGATAATCCTGTGTATTAGCTTCATATGCTTTTTATATGCTCAGCCATTTTACTTTCTCCAGAACGTCTTTAAATACCTTTCGTTCATAACTTCTTATGAGCTTATTAGGTCATATGCTTTCTGATCTCCACAATTTTAACTTCGAATATCAATATCTCTCCAGCCAGAGAATGGTTGGCATCTACTATAACCTCTCTTTCGGATATCTCAATTATTGTACCTATACCCTTTTCTGTATACATCGTGTCTCCAACATTAAAATCTTTTTTATCCAAGGTTACAATGAATTTTCCATCTTCTTCTCTCGCAGTTGCAGTGCCGTATGATGTGTTTACTTTCGATCCGAAAATTCGTTCGTATGTAAAACTTTCTTCAGTTTCGTTAACGAGTTTTGCTTCGAAATATTTCAGAGATATTTCCTCATTAACAGTTTTCTGTTTTATTTTGACATCTCCTTCTGGCGTTATCTCCAGAATATCCGCTTTTCCGTACTTTGTATTAATTTCCATCCCTGTTACCGGTTGACCATATCTTTCTATGAATTCTTTTTGCGGAATAACTCTTTCTTTTATTATCGTTTCTTCTATGGGAACTTCGTCCACTATTTTTATATGAATTATCCTTTCTTCGTCATACTCTCCATATGCTTCTTCAGGGCTGAGTTTTATCGTTTTTTCTTCACCTGTCTTCATTCCTATAAGCTGTTCTTCAAACACTGATAACAGTTCTCCCGCGTTTACATATGCTATTTTCAATGGAGTGTATTCATCTCGTTTCTGGAAGATCTCTGCTTTTTTTGTGGAATTATCATCTGCAATCTCTCTATACGTTGTATCAAATACGTCTCCGTTCTCAAGTTTTCCTACATAGTCGATAAGAACCTGATCTCCTTCTTCAATGATCCATTCTTTATCAGATTTTACCACTTCCTCTATTTTTGCTTTGATTTTTATATATTTCAATATTTTAATTTTTATTTTATCCTCCATTAGATCCACGATCTCTACAGGCAAATACTGAGTATTTATACTTGAGAGAACAATTGTTCCAATTTCTGGATTATGTTTAATATAAATCTTGTTTTCTTCTTTGTTTATCTCTTCAACGACAGCCTTCCCATATTTCGAATAGAATTCTTCTCCCACATTTGAAACAAACTCTATATAAACATTCTCTTCGTCTATCTTAGCTACTACCATCTTTCCAAAGATTGTATCTATTATTTCACCTTCTTTGGGTGTTTTAAAAGATTGGGTAAACTGTGATATGGGTATAGACGCATTTAGATCCATACTTTCGATTCTTTCAACTTCCATAATTTCGGGAAGATCATAGTAGGGAGCTGGATCTCCACTTACGAAAGCATCCTCACTTCTGATGTTAGATTCTACAATGTCTCCAATTTTTTTGCCCAAGAATTTCGTATCTATCTTTTCCAATCCTCTTCCAAGGCCTCTACCATGCACATATCCCACTTCATAGGTAAAGGGACGGTATCTATGGGAATCATCCAGTTTCGTTTCCCAGGTAGCGTTTTCATCAAGAATGGTAGAAAGGAACATATCTCCATTTTCATAGACACAGATAAAATTTATCGTTATAGTATCCCCCAATCCAACAGTATTCTCCCACTCTTTCTTTACGCCATAGTAATTATAAAAGAGAAAACAACAGAGAACTATTATACAAACTATCAAACTTGAGTAGATGATCTTCCTTTTCCGATAAAGAAAACTCCTCTGACGCTTTTTTCTCTCCATCTTCATCTGTAACTTTGTTTTTCTCTCTTTTTTTCTCTTTAGTTTATCTTTTTTCTTTGCCACATGATCACCTAATTACAAGATTATTACTATACATAAAAACTTTGTTCTGTGAAACACAATTTAAACTAATAGTACTGAAATACAACATTGAATTCCTCACAAACTACTGGCATTTCATCAGAGAACTTCATTCCCCTACTTTTCAGTTCTTCTGTGAAAAACTTCTTATGCACTTTTCTCCAATAAGTTAGAGATTTATCTCCTTCACCCTCTGTTGCAGCAAAATCTGAAGATACTTGGTTAAATGGCATTATGTCTACTTTTGCTGTTTGGATTATGCACATAGCAACACCGTTCCAATCCGTAATAACACTGTATTCTCCTACCTGAGGCACTGGTTCCTTATCATGTTCAAGTCCCCATAAAGAAGTTGTGGTAGCTTTTTTAATTCCCATCTTAACCAGCTCTGCGAGATCATTTGCATCTTTTTCATTGTTACAGAAATACCATGAAGAGTACTTTTTTTCTGTTGTTTCCTCATTTTCACCAATAGTTGAAAGAAAGTCTATCCACATTTTTTTTACAGAGATGTGTTCATTCATTATACTTCCTCCAAATAGATTCTTTATTAATGATATTTTCTTCTGCTTAATAAATTTTCTACCTGTCACAAATGAAACTAAACATATTTAAAACAAAGGAGTTTAGAATGTCGTCTAACGTTTTGGGGATAAAAGAGGTTGTCGAAGGCACAGAGCTAGATACGCTCTGTTAGGCGACGTTTCATCATGAATTTGAGTTATTTGAGTAATCATCTTAATCCTCCCATATCCGTGGTAGGTTCAAATTATCAATAATCTCAGGATCATTTTCATTTCCCGTTCCAATAAGTATTTGGGCTGGATGCCACTCATCTAGAACTTTGGATAAAATTCCAGTTGCCTGAGTTCTCACACTAGGTGATTTTTTAATTGGAACTCTCT
>JAGLWR010000059.1 GCA_023133315.1 Methanomicrobia archaeon
TTCTTCGTCATTTACACTTCTGCCAGTTTCTCTGTATCTTTCGATCTCTTCTTTGAATATTCTTAATTCTTCTTTAAACTCAGAAAGATCTCTTCTGAAATCTCTCGTTCTCCTCAAGCTTTTAGCTTTATCTAACGCTTCTTTTGTGATACCTGCTTTCTTCAGTACCTTTTGGAGATCCACTTCCTTAAGTGCTTCCTCCTCTATTGTTTTCAGGTCATCCGTCTCGATAGTAAGCCCTCCAAAGTAGGTTTAAAAGTATTACTTACTATTTTCCATCCATACTTCTTAATAAATGTTACGATCTTATTCCAAATTGATCTTATAAACTTTTTCAATATTCTCTTTATGAATTTTATAGATATCGTTTTCACTAAGTATACGCGAGTTAAGAAGTTTTAAAGTTGTTTTCGGCACTGTTTTTGGTCCCATAACGGCTCCGGGCCTTGTGAGATCATCTATATAATCTGTTTCCATCAAGAATCTATTTCCTTCTTTTATAGCTTCTTTTACATTCTTTTTGGATGATATTATGGAAGGCATTATCCCAATTTCTCTAAAAAGATTTACATTTGGAGGTGCAAAGTGTTTTATTACCCTTTCCTTTCTTCCATAATTTTTTACTGTTTTCTCCAGTTCATAAAACTTCTCTTTATCTTCGAAAGACTCCAGATGCAACTGAATCGCACAATCGAGGTCTTTGCTTAGTGTTAACCCTTCATTCATTACCTTCTGACAGAACTCCATGACCTCACTGGAAACAGGAAAATGGGGTCTTCCTATCTCACCTACCCCTATTATTTCTTCTTCCTCATATTTTTTAGTGATAATATCAAACGTTCTTGTGCAGAGATCCCACGTTTTTTCTTCCCCGAATTTTTTATAAAGTTCCACGATCTCGGCAGGATGTATGCCAACAATACAGTATGCTTCCAGATCAGTTTTTTTGTTTACCTTCCTACAAAGATTTATGACAATATCATAAGCTTTTTCAAAATCTCTTTCGTCTTTAACGTCTATTCCATAATCTTTTGCATATTTATAAACGATAATCAAATGCGTGCCTCCAGCTCTTGAAAACTTCTTGGCCGCTTCGACTCCCAATCCCCTTGGATCTAAATGCATGTGATTATCGGTAATTATCATGAAACAAACTGATACTGGAGATTTAAAAAGGTGAGTATAAAAACCTTTAAATTTCGTAGAGTAAATGCACTGTGATGTTAGGCGAATTCCTCACGATACTCTCTGCAATGATATGGGCTTTTTCATCTATTTTTTACAAAGCGGGGTTAAAGGAGATGAAACCCACTACTGTAAACACGATCCGTCCCGTAGTAGCATTATTTTTCCTTGCGGGAATTTTGATAATTACCGGTAATTTTAAAGAAATCCTCGACCTTACCGGACGCGATCTTCTATATATTGTTCTGGCTACTATTTTTGGGCTTGTAATGGGGGATCTTTTGTATATGTTCAGTTTGAGAGCCGTGGGAATTGCCAGAACTTATCCAATTTCCAATACCTACCCTATTTTTACTATATTTTTAGCATCTTTATTCTTGGGAGAAATAGTAGGTCTCAAAGTAATTTTTGGATCCATACTGATAATAACGGCGATCTTTTTAATATCTGAAAAGAGTTTTGATCTTGATATAAAGAAAGGAGTTTTCTTTGCTCTGGGCGCGTCTTTTTTCTGGGGTGCTTCTATGACTGTCATGAAACTCGCAATGGGTAGTATAAGTCCCTTAGTCTTTTCGACTGTAAGAATGGGAATATTCGCCTCTTTCCTTCTAATTTACACCATGAAATACGAAAAAATTGAGTTTCTGAAAATAAATAAAAGCTGGATTATCGTTGCTCTTGGAGGAATTTTAGATCTTGGAGTTGGAATTTTATTATTTTTAAAAGCTTTAACGTATATAGACGTCTCAAGGGCAGCTCCCCTGAACGGAACTGCGCCAATCTTTGCAATTATATTTGCTATCATCCTTACAAACGAAAAAATATCCCTAAGAATAATTTTAGGAGTGATTTTATCTTTTCTGGGGATCTTGATTATTTTATGATCTTGATAAAAAAGAATAAAAACAGGAGATATATAGAAAAGTTTTTTAAATAGCTTAACAATAGAAATTAAAAGGAAATAATTATTGAGGGATATAATGGCAACAAGTAAAGACATTGAGATTGAAATTGCCAAATTGAGACAGCAACTCGATGATCTGGCAAGTTCAATGAGGTATGGCGGAGGCGATAGAGATCTTATGGAGCGTCTTGATAAGTTAATAGAGGTTCTAAGTGCCGCCGCTGTAGAGGAAGAGGAAAAGGGAACCAACAAACTCGATAAATTAATAGAAGCACTCACTGAAGAAAGAGAAGACGAAACAGACGTAGCAATGCAGGAAGTTGCCAGAAGCCTTGCAGGAGTTGCAGAAATGATGAAGGAAAACACAGAACTTTTAAGAGAGACTGTCAAAAAACTGGAAACTCTGCAAACTGGCCTGAAAAAAGAAAAAATAACTTTAAAAAGACCTTTAGAAAAAATAAAAGAACCCCCTGAAGAAATACCTGAAGAAGTTATTGAAGGACCACTGCCAGATATTGATCTTACGAGCGGGGTACGAGGTATGGATCTCTTGGAAGAAAAAATAAAAAAAGAAGTGATCCCTAAAGAAACATCACTAGAAGATATTCTCACTGAAGCTGAAGAGCTTGGAATTGATACAGGTTTTATAAAAGAGAAGAGAAAGGTTGGAGGTAGTATGTTACCATATATCCTTGGAATAGCCTGGTTTTTCCTAGGTATACTAAAGTTTTTATCACCTTTAGAGATATCATTTCTAACAAAGATCGACGATTTCCTGATGGAAGGTACCGTCGGAATGCTTTTCAGCATATTTCTGATAGTCACTGGAATACCAATGATACTTATCGGAATGCAGGGTGTGCCAAAGAAAAAAACAAAACTCTTCAATATATTGTCTTATGTAGTGGGGATACTATGGATCTTTACCGGTGTAATCTTCCTTATGATTTTGATGCAGGGAAAAGTGTTAGAAGGTATCATGACATTGCCGATAGCGGGGATAATGCTTGCGTCGGGAATGCTGAGCATCTTCATGGGAATATCCATGTCGCAGAAAAAATTTAACGTTTAGGCTTCTTCAACAACTTCAAACTTTTTTCCTTCATATTTTGTGGTATCCTGAAGTTCTACCGCAACTATCTGAGAGATTTCATCTTTCATAGAGACACCGAAAAGCCTATCCGCAGAAGCCATCATCGCATCTCTGAGAGTTATAATTATGAACTGGGAGTCTTTTGAAACTCTTTTTATCATTTCTGCTACCTTTCTTACGTTTTCATCGTCTAAATGTGCATCTATCTCATCAAATAAATAAAATGGGGCTGTTTTATACCTCTGGATAGCAAAAACAAAAGCCAGGGCAGTCAACGCTTTTTCTCCTCCCGACATTGCAGCTGCCTTTTTTATTTCCCTTCCTTGAGGTTTTGCTTCGATATCTATCCCACCATCAAAGGGTTCCATCTCATTCTCCAAAAGAAGATTACCTTCACCACTGGAAAGTTCGAAAAATATACTTGAAAAGTTCTCTGCTATTCTGTTAAATGTATCCATGAAGACTTCCTTCTTTCTCTTTTCCACCTTATCGATAAACTTCAAAACGGCTTCTTTTTCTTTTAATATCTTTTCATACTTTGTTTTGAGAGTAAGGTACCTCTCTTCAGTAGTTTCATACTCTTCAATGGCCATCATATTTATAGGCTCCAGACTCTCTTTTTCCTGTTCCATTCTCTTTATTCTAAAATCTAATGCTCTAATATCATCTGTTATCTCAGTTTTTTCGTAGAACTCTGCTTCTTCTGAGATTTCCTCGATCTTATTTTTAAGATCTTGATTTTTTTGGTCTAATAAGCTTATTTTGGTCTGCAATTTCATTATATTTTTCTCACATTCTTCTTTTTCTTTTCTTGCACCGGTTATCTTCTCTCTATTCTCCACTTTTCCATTTTTTATCTCTTCTAACTCTTCCATTTTAGCATTTACATTCTCTTTGATATTATCGAGATCGTTCTGAACTTCTTTTAAAGATCTTCTATACTCATCCATCTTCAGCTCTATTTTTTTAGAATGTTCAACATTCTCTTTTATTTTATCCAAAATCCTTGAATAATTTGGATTTAAAACGTCTATTGTCGATTTTTTAGAAACATAATCTTTATCGATCTTTTGATACTCAGACTCCAGGGTTTTGAGCTCTTTTTTGAGTTCGTCCAGCTTTTTCAGATCTCCTCCAGACTTTTCCATTAATGCTGAGTGCAACGGTTCTTTTTTAGTTTCCAGATCCTTCAGCAATTCCTCCAGCTCCGAAAATTCCTTACGTACCGCAGAAAATTTAGATTCGAGTTCTTTTAAGCTTGCTTCATCTGAATGTATCTTATTTTCCAACTCCAAAATCTCCGATTGTGCTGTATCCTCCTCAAAAATCTTTTTCAGAGTTTCTATCTTAGTTTCTATCCCTATTTTATCCTCCGCAGAAACTTTTAATTCTTTTTTAAAGCTTATTAATTTTTTTTCAAGTATTTCCTCCTCTGAATTCAATTCTTTTATCTTGTTTTCTATGGATACCAGTTTTTCTTCCTCCTCCTTATCTACAAATCCTCCTCTCGGTTTATAAAATCCGCCAGTTATTATGCCCGTCTTCTCAATAAGATCCCCATCCAGTGTAACCCTTCTGAAAGACTCAAAATTCCTGGCAAGATCTATATCTCTGATAATGACAGTGTTTCCGAATACATACTCAAAGACGGGCCGTAATCCCTCATCAAACTCTACTAGATTTATGGCATAATCGATAAATCCATCTCTCCTCTCTGCAGATCTCATACTTATTGTCTCGATTTTATTCAATGGTATGAAGGTAGCTCTCCCGATCTTCAATCTTTTAAGATATTTTACGCACTCTTGAGCCGTGTCACCCGTATCCACAACAATGTAGTTGAGTCTCCTTCCCCCTGCTACTTCCAGAGCAATACCGTACTCCTTTGTCACCTTCCCCAGATCTTTAACTCTTCCATAAATTCCTTTAATCCCTGATTTTGTGATTTCTTTAAACGGTTTGTCTCTTTCCAGATCGAAAGATTTTTTTGCTTTTAGAACAGATCGTATCTTTAAAAAATCTTCTTTTTTCTTCCACAGTTCCACATCTATACCGTGTATCCTGTTTTCGATCTTTTCTATTTCTGATTCATATTTCAAGACACTTTTTTCGAGGTTGATTAGATGAGATTCATAATTTTCAAGATCAGATTTATTTTTGGTATGTTCCAATTTTTTTTCCTCATATATTTTTCCATTTTCTTTCAATCTCTCGTTTAAAAATGATTTTTTGTTATCTAAGGAATTGATTTCATTTTTAGTTTTATAAAAAAGTTCTTTTTTTAGTTCTAGCTCTTTAATAAGTTTGTCATAATCTCTTTTCAAAAAATCTGTCTTTTCTTCAATCTTTCTTTCTAATGTTAGTATCTCTTCATCAAAGTCCTTCATTTTTTCCTGCAGAGACACTTTTTCTTTCTCAATGTTCTCCAGATCTTCATTAATCTTATTTATCTCATTCGAAAGATAATCTTTCTCTTTCTTCAAACTCTCTGTTTCTAAGTTATTTTTTTCAAGATTTTCTTCTTCATATTTTATGTTCTGTTCCAATTTCGAAAATTTTCTTTTTAAATCTTCATTTTTCTTGTTAATTTCCAGATACTCTGAATTTTTCTTATCCAAGTTTTCTTCTAATTCTTCAAGTTCTTTCTCTAATCGCTCAATGGACTCGGCATAAGAGTTACGTTCTGAACTCATTTTTTCAGTTTCTTTTTTGTGTTCAACGATCTTATTCTCCGTGTATTCCAGATTTTTGGTATATTTTTCCAATTTGCTGTAAAGCAGAACACTTTTAAGTTTGTGAATCTCGGATTTAAGAAAGTTATATCGTAAGGCATCATTTTTCTCATTTTCAAGCCTGTCCATCTGTTTTTTTACTTCCTCTATGACCAGATCTACCCTTGCTAAATTCTCTTCTGTTCTCTCCAACTCCCTCAATCCTCTATCTTTTTTCTCTTCAAACTCCGCAATCCCCGAGATCTCTTCTATTATCTCTCTCCTTTCAAGAGACGTCATGTTTATAAAATTCATTATCTCCCCCTGATGGACAATATTGTATCCATCCGGAGTAACACTTACCTCTGACAGCAGATCCAATACATAACTTCTCGTTTCTTTCTTTTTGTTGACTTTGTAGATACTTCTACCATCTTTAAAAACTATTCTTGTAACCACGACCTCATTCTTGTCCATAGGAAATTCTCTATCTTTATTATCAAAATAAAGTGATATTTCAGCATATTTTGTATTCTTACCGGTGTATATAAGATCTGAAAAAACTTCGGCTCTCATGGATTTGGCAGAAAGCCCTCCTAGAACAAACAACAAAGCATCAGCCATGTTGCTCTTCCCCGATCCATTCGGACCAATTACACAGGTAAATCCCTCGGATAACGGTACACTTACCTTGATATCTCCATATGATTTAAACCCTTTCATATCTATTTTCTTTATGTAAACCATACAAAAATAAATACGAATCAGGCTTTATATAAATTACTCTTTAAGAGGTAGGATTTAATGTATAAGGAAAAATAAAAGCATAAGGAGCATTAGCATGACTATTTATAGAGAAATATACCTAAAAAATGTAGAAAAGAGGTGAAAAAATGAAAAAAGTCGTTCATTTCTCTCTATCGCTTGCCAAGAAGCACTCATAATATTTTCTCTCGCGCACAGTAAGATTTAAAAGTTGAGAGTACAAAAAATAACTGTGCCTCGGTGGCTCAGCCTGGAAGAGCGACTGACTTGTAATCAGTTGGTCGAGGGTTCAAATCCCTCTCGGGGCTTA
>JAGLWR010000006.1 GCA_023133315.1 Methanomicrobia archaeon
TGTTGGTGCTGCCGTCGTTGGCGCAGCTGTTGGTGCTGCCGTCGTTGGCGCAGCTGTTGTAGGTGCGGGCGTTTCTTCTTTCTCGCTGATACATCCGAAACTAGAAAAAAGCATTGCAAAAACTATCAGAAGTGTCAGTCCTGTATTTAATTTTTTTACTCTCATTTTTTTCACCTTCGGTTTTGTTATGAGATCGCGTCTCATATCCGTTATAATATTTACGTAACAAGTTTATAAATCTTTCGGCATTGGGGAAATTTATAAAAGAAAATAGAAAAAAATATACCGTTGGGTGACATATCCTTACTTACTTATTCTCAAATTGAACACTTTTATCGCTGTCTTTCCAAGTATTTTCTCTTTTTCTTTTTTTGAAATTCTGAGTGATTCTACCTTTGCAAGACCAACGGGAACATTAGTACTGTGTTCTGTTCCAAACATTATTCTTTCTGCCTTTATAGCTTTAACCGCTTTCTCGAGATATATATTCATTACCAGAGTCGTATCGAAGTAAATATTATCGAATAGTTCAGCTACGTGTATGGCGGGCTGTGCCATGGCGTAAGCACCTCCCATGTGTGCCATTATTATTTTTAGATCTGGAAACTGCTTTGCTCTTGGAATTAACATCGCAGGAGCTGTAAAAGGCAGTCCATGGGGACCTGTACACACCATTATCGGTACGCCTAATCTATTTGCAGTTTCGAAGATATACTCTCCGATCTCGGATGTTGGATCTATCCCATGAGCTAATGTATGAAATTTAATCCCTACGAACTCAAGATCATTAACACATCTTTCAATCTCTGCAATAGTTTTCTCTTTTCCATAAACTTTTGGATTCATACTCACGATCCCGAAGATCCTTCCAGGGTAACTCTGAGAATATTGATATATCTCATTATGTACCTTTATCGCATCATGAGCACCCCCCAGAGGCTGCAATAGAGTTATGTCTATATTAAATTTATCCATTGTCTTTATAACATCTTCAATATCCTCTTGCCATCCAAAAACTGTATCTTTTAATCCCTTTTCGCCTATATGGTGATGCGCATCCACTATACACATTTTATACATCCTCCATGTATCCTCTTAAATCTATCTCAAATGGAATTTTTGGTTTCTCATAAGATCTCATGGCTCCTTCTTCAAAACTTTTTGTTGCATCTATTCCCATTTTTGCTGTTATTATACCCAATTTCCTTGAATCGATCCTCCCAGAAGGATCCAAAGACCCGCTTAAATCCTTTATCATTATCGTGTCTTTATCGCTCTGATAACGTGTTGTTACTGCCCATTCAACGTCTCTTTCATCAAAAATATCGATATCATCATCTACTACAACAACATGCTTCAGATCTCTTTGCGTAGACAAGGCTGTGAGAATCGCATCTCTCCCTTCGCATTCTCCCTCTTTTTTTATAGATATTACGGCCGTAAATCTGCCGCAACCTCCCAGAGTCAAATGAACATCCAGCACATTAACATTCATCTTTAAAGCTTTGTACATTACAGGTTCTCTCGGTACCGCACCCAGAAGAAGATGCTCCCTTGAGATTGGTAAAATATCCTGATAGATCGGATCGTCTCTGTGCATTATCCCCTTAATTTTTATTACCGGATTGTCTCTCCGGATATCGTAAATCCCCGTAAAATCTGCAAAAGGACCTTCCGGTTCTCTTACCTTTGGTAAGATCTCTCCCTCTAAAACTATCTCTGTATTTGCTGGAACTTCGATATCAACATTTTCACATTTAACAAGTTCCATATGTTTCCCTAAGAGCGAAGAAGCAATCTCAAACTCATCTACCTCTATTGGAATCCCGGTCGCTGCCGCAGCGAAGAGAGTGGAGGGATCGAGACCTATACAGACAGCTATCTCTAAAGGTTTATCTCTTTCTTCAGCTTTTCTGTAATACTTCATAAGGTCCCTCCAGCCGTTTATCAGGACACCTAAAGTATCTTTATCTTTTAGTAGCATTCTGTGGTAAGACGCGTTTCTAACGCCTGTTTCGGGATCTTTTGCAATTATAACGCCGCATGTTATGTACGCTCCGGCATCTTTTTCATAATGTGTAGGGATCGGAAGATCTCTCAGATCAAAGTTTTTTGTTACATTCTCTTTTACAGGCGCGTCTTCCACAATTTTTACGGGTTTTGGATTTTCTACTGCCTTTAAAATATAATCTCTAAGTTCTCTTATGTCTACATCAAGTGAAGATGCAATTCTTTCTCTGGTTCCAAAGAACCCAAGAACTACCTTCCGATTCTTAACATTTTCAAATAATACTGGAGATTTTCCGTCTAATTTTTTACTTATGGCTGCCAGCTCAAACTTCGGATCAATTTCTTTTTTTATTCTAATCAGATCATTTTTCTCTTCAAAATGTTCTATCAGACCCCTAATGTCTTCAAACATCAGATCATCTCCTTTAACATTATTATTCTTTCTCTTTGTTGTCTGCTATATAAAGTTTTCTCTAATGATTTTAGATGTTGAGGAAAGATAATCGAAAGATTTATAAGTATGAGGAAAGATAACTAAATAGGTGATACAAAATGGCTGACCTAAGTGTTGAGTTTGCGGGCATAAATTTCAAGAATCCTATAGTACTGGCATCTGCAACGCCGACAATGAATGCAAAGATGATGAAGAAGGGAATTGAAGGTGGAGCCGCTGGAGTAGTAGCAAAGTCACTTTTTGGAGAATCGGGAAAGATGGGAAGGAAGTATCCAAGACCGAGATTTAAGCTGTTTGATTATAGGGGATATCCAGGATACCCTGACAGATTACCACATAGTTTCACTTTGCACTCTCTGGAAGAATGTTCATCTTTTGACTATGAAGACTATGCAAAAGATATAAATGAAACCAAAAGATTGATTGGGGATGATGGAGTTGTAATTGCAAGTTTATCTGGAGCAACAGACGAAGAATGGGAAAAGATGTGTGAGGATATAAACGGAACTGATGCAGATTTAGTTGAGCTGAACATATCCTGCCCATTTGCTGCTGAAATGGGAATAAAGATGGGTGCTGGAGCAGTGGATCTTGCTCCAGGTATTGTAAAATTATGTAAAAAGAATCTTGCTCTTCCTTTCAGTGTAAAACTATCCCCGCAGACATTGGATCCTGTAGTACTGGCAAAGGAAGTTGAGAAAGCTGGAGCATACGGCGTTACACTCTCAGCCAGACTCTCTGGAATAATGATAGATATCGAAACTGCCGCTCCGATAGGCTGGGGTTCTATCGGTGGTTACGGTGGCCCCTATTTGATAGGATATGGGCTGAAATGGGTAAGTAAAGCTTACGGAGTTTTAAATATTCCAATAAGTGCGGTGCTTGGTGTATGGGATTGGGAGGATATAATCAGGTATCAGATGGTTGGAGCCACAACTACCCAGAGCGCTGCTGCGATAATGCTTAGGGGATATAACATTTCGAAAAAATGGATAGATGGGATAAAAAATTTTATGGAGAGAAAAGAGTATAAGGATCTAGATGAGATAAGAGGTATTGCAGCTGAGAATATAAAGTCTACAAAAGATGTTGAAAGAGAACCTAAAGATGTTTATGTAGAGATAGAGAAAAATAAATGCAATAAATGTGGCATCTGTGTCAGGAGCTGTTTCTATGATGCGATAACAATAGGAAAAGAAGGAGCTGTAATAGATCAGAATAAATGTGAGAGATGTGGAATGTGTGTTGAAGTATGTCCAAACAGAGCGCCAAAGATAAGAAGGGGGTAATATGATAGACGAGATACTGGAATTTAAGACTCCGAAGCGAATTTTTTTTGGAAATGGAGCTGTTAAGAAAGTTGGAGTTGAAGCAAAGAAGTTTGGAGACAAAATACTGATAATTGCAGGAAAAACTGTTCGCAAAGTAGGGATCGTTGATAAAGTGAGAGGATATATTGAAGAAGAAAGTTTAGATGTCGATATTTTTGATAGAGTCAAGCCAGAGCCTACCACAGATGTCTTTAAAGAATGTATAGAAGTTTTGAAGGATTATGACCTTGCCATAGGCATTGGAGGTGGAAGTTCTCTAGATGTCACAAAAGCATCTTCAGCGTTAGCAAAAAGTGAAGGAAGCATAAATGATTATATTGGTATAGACAAAATAAAAAAAGAGGGAATTCCAAAGATCTTGATACCCACAACATCTGGCTCTGGCTCTGAAGTGAGTCATATTACAGTCCTTACAGACGAAAAAGGAAATAAGAACGCTATATACTCTAAATATCTTTTTTCAGATATCTCCGTAGTCGACCCAGAACTGACGTTAACTCTTCCAAAGAAAGTAACAGCGGATACGGGGTTTGACGCACTGACGCATGCTATTGAATCTTATGTTTCTTTAAAATCAAATGAACTCACAGATGTTCTGGCATTAAAAGCGATAGAGCTGATATCAGAATCTTTAAGAGACGCTGCAAATATTGGCAATATAAAATCGAGATACAATATGTCAATGGCGAGCATGCTTGCAGGGATAGCGTTCGTTAATTCAAGTCTTGGTGCTGTCCACGCTCTTGCATACCCCCTGGGAGTAAAATATCATTTAGCTCATGGAGAATCAAATGCTTTGATGCTACCATATGTTATGAAGTTCAATTACAATGCCAATCCACAGAAATTCAAGGATATAGGAAAAGCAATGAACTCCCGAGACTGTATAGAATCTGTCATAAAATTAGCAAGAGATGTAGACATTGTCTCAAAAATGAGAGATTTTGGAATGAAAGAAGAAGACATTGAAGAATTCTCGGAGATTGCAATGATTTCTAAAAGACTATTAAAGTACAATCCACGAGAGATGAGAAAAGATGACGCAAAAAAGATATATGGAGAAGCATGGTAGAATGTTTGGATACAACGGAAAGATTTTGAGAATAGACTTGACAAAGAAAAAGATATCAACTGAGTCTTTGGATAAAAAAGAAGTTCTCAATTATATTGGGGGAAGAGGGATCGGCATAAAAAAACTCTATGAAAGTAAAAGGAAGATCGATCCTCTGTCTCCAGAAAACATTTTAATATTCATGACGGGCCCATTAACGGGATTCACTCCTTTTTCTGCATTTTACAACCTGACAACAAAATCTCCTCTGACAGGAACGTGCCTCAGTTCCCATTCCGGTGGCCTTTTCGGTCCTGAATTAAAATTTTCTGGTTTTGATGGCATAATTCTTAAAGGTAGGTCTGAAAAGCCCTGTTATATACTTATTGATAACGAGGTCGAGATAAAAGACGCTTCTGATCTATGGGGGATTGATTGTAAAGAAACAACAGATATCTTGGAGAAAGAACATAAAGGAAAAGTTGTATGCATTGGACAAGCGGGGGAGAATCTTGTCAGGTTTGCTTCTTTAATGAATGATAAGGACAGAGCCTTGGGAAGAGGTGGGGTCGGAGCTGTCTGCGGTAGTAAAAATCTAAAAGCCGTAGTTGTTCGGAGAAATAAGAAGATTGATGCATTTATGGAGACAAAAGATGAGTTCAAAAAGGCTCTGGAGATAGTAAAAGTAAAATCAAAGGGCCTAAAAAAATATGGAACACCTTTAGTTATAGATACAACGAACTCTATGGGAGTTCTTCCAACAAGAAACTTTAATGAGGGAGAATTTGAGTATGTAGAGAATATAAATGGAGAGTCTCTGCTTAAAAATTTGATAAAAAAGAAAGCATGTTTTTCATGTCCTATAGGATGTTCCAACGTCACAAAGGCAGACAATATTATAACAGAAGGACCTGAATATGAAACATTATGTTCTTTCGGCTCCAATATCGGAAACTCTGATATAAAAGCGATAATAAAAGCTAACGATCTCTGCAATAGATTTGGATTAGACACAATATCCTGTGGAAATACGATAGCTTTTGCAATGGAACTCTCTGAGAAAGAGATGATAGATGAAAAAATAGAGTGGGGAGACATGAACACTGTTTTATCTTTGATAGAAAAGATCGCAAAGAGAGACGGGATCGGAGATCTATTATCACAGGGTACAAAAAGAGTATCTGAAAAAATGGGTGGAAAAGAGTTTGCGATCCATGTTAAAGGAATGGACCTTCCAGCTTACGATCCACGAGGAAGTATCGGGATGGCACTATCTTATGTGGTATCTAATAGAGGTGCATGTCATTTGAGGTCTTCTGTTTACGCTTACGAGCTTTTTACATCAGAACATGACAGATTCTCGTATGAAAAACCAAAACTCGTTAAAGAGTTACAGGAGATTATGGCCGTTGTAGATTCCTTATTATTATGTAAATTTGGAGCAAGATCAGCTTATGGAAACTCATTTAAAGAGTTTGAGAGACTCTTAAAGATGGTAACAGGAATGGATTTTGACACTGAAAAGATAGGAGAAAGAATCATTAACTTAGAAAGATTGTACAACTTTGAAGAAGGACTTTCTGTAAAGGACGATGCATTACCTGAGAGATTCTTTACTGAGAAAACTTCAAGAGGGTATCTGATAGATAGAACAAAATTTAAGAAAATGCTCGACGAGTACTATAAACTCTCTTCTTGGAAGGATGGAAAACCGGTAAAAAAGATAAAAAATTAAGGTGAGAGATACTCCTTCAAAAACTTTGCAAGAGATTCTCTAAACTCTTCATTCAGTACATATTTTTCTCCAGATTTTTTCACGATATCTGCAAGTTCAAGCCACATAAATGCATTATGTATCGGCCCCACATCTACTCCCCAGAGATCTGCTATTTCATATTTGTCATGCACTTTTTCTGGATCTTGAGCCATCGTTGCCATGAGTTCTATATTCTCTTCATGTCTGAAAGCCTTAGCCAGTACTCGTGAGTTTCTCATTTTCTCACCTCCGAATCTACTTTTTTTATCGCATCACAGAGTATATTCAATCCTTTCTCAAGTAACTCCTCCGGGATTACTAAAGGAGGAATAACTCTTATATTATTTTTTCCAAACTGTCCCACCATCAAAACTCCGTTTTTCATTGCAACTTCTCTAATTTTCTCGGCTAATTTTCCAGAAGGAGTTTTTTTATCTCTATCACTCACTATCTCAAGCCCTATGAGCAGTCCTTTTCCTCTCAAATCTCCGACTATCTCTGTATCCTCTTTTACCTCATTTAATATGTTAAAAGCAAATTTTCCAAGTTTTTCGGCTCTTTCTGGCAGTTTCTCCTTTAAAATAAAATCTATCGCTGCAAGAGCAGCTGCACATGAAACAGGGTTTCCTCCAAACGTACTTCCATGTCCCATCTCC
The DNA here is from genome assembly GCA_023133315.1 of Methanomicrobia archaeon. Lineage (GTDB taxonomy): Archaea > Methanobacteriota_B > Thermococci > Methanofastidiosales > B48-G16 > B48-G16. Next base: position 7,259 of record JAGLWR010000006.1, read on the forward strand.
TGATTCAGTATCTCTTCCTTTCCAACCAATGCACCCAAGGGGAACCCTCCGGCTATCCCTTTGGCCAAAGCCATCAAATCGGGCGCCACTCCAAAATGTTCGCACGCAAACATCTTTCCTGTTCTTCCAAATCCTGTTTGTACCTCATCTAACGCAAAAATTATATCATTTTCATCACATATCTTCCTTAACTCAGGTAAAAACTCAGGAGGGGGAACTATAGCTCCCTTCTCCCCCTGTATGGGCTCTGTTATAATTGTAGCGATCTCATATGGGTGAATTACAGTATCTAAAAATTTGTGCAAAAACTCCATGCACTGCAAACTGCATCCAGGGTATTCCTCGCCGAAGGGACATCTGTAACAGTAAGGATATGGCACATGGTATACACAGGGCAACAACGGCTGGAAACCAAACTTCCATTCTGAAGAGGAAGCAGAGAGAGACATTGCAGCAACAGATTGTCCATGAAATGCTCCCATAAAACCAAGAAATGCATCTCTTTCAGAATAAAATTTTGATACCTTTATCAGAGCTTCTATTGCCTCTCCCCCACTGTTGCACAAAAAACTTCTTTTCAGATCTCCCGGAGTTATCTCGGCCAGTTTTTCTTTTAACATGGTGTGTGTTTCATAATGAGCTATGTGCTGGGAGATATGTATCAGATTATCCATCTGTTTTTTCGCAGCGTCTATAACATAAGGATTGCAGTGCCCGACATTCGACACCGCTATCCCCGAAGTAAAATCTATGAATTTGTTTCCGTCCAGATCTTCCAAAACTGCACCTTTTCCTCTTTTTATTGCTATCGGAAGCTGTTTTCCTGAAAGGAACAGTGTAGCAAATCCATACTTCTCATCTTTTTTTCTCAGTTCTAAAGAATTTTTTGCTGGTGGTTCGTTTATTATATTGGGAATCTCTTCTTTCATATTGTAATCTTTTTTAGTACGATATAAAAATCTTTCTATTCCTTTGTTATTAAGAAAGATTCTTTACCCAAAAACTTAAATATGTTAGTTATGTACTCCTAACGGTGAGAAAATGAAAAGAATAGAACATTTGTTTTGTAAACAGCTGACTATTGGAAACGATTTGTACTGTGTAGTGCTTATATATGGCGAAGGGTGATTGTGATGAAAGCCGCTGTCTGTTATGAATTCGGCAAACCTTTGGTTGTCGAAGAGATCGATATAAATCCACCGCATAAAGGTGAAGTGAAGGTTCGTCTTACCGCCACTGCAATATGTCATAGTGATATCCATATCATTAGAGGAGAATGGGGTGGAGAAGTACCTGTTGTAGCCGGCCACGAAGCTGCAGGAATTGTTGAAGAGGTAGGAGAAAACGTTACAATGACGAAGCCAGGCGATCCCGTCGTCGTGTCGCTATTAAGATCCTGTGGAAGATGTTTCTATTGCACCACAGGGTCTCCTTACATATGTGGGGGTGAGTTTGCATTGGATACGGAGAATCGTCTTCACAACAAACGTGGGCAGTCTCTCCAACTTGGGCTACGAACGGGTGCTTTCGCCGAATGTGCCATTGTCGACCAATCCCAAGTTGTTTCTATTCCTAAAGAAATGCCTCTGGATCGGGCATCTCTCCTGGCTTGTTGTGTCATAACTGGAATTGGAGCAGTAGTTAACACGGCCAAGGTTGAGCCAGGCAGTAGCGTCGTTGTGATCGGGACTGGGGGCGTCGGGCTCAATATCCTGCAGGGGGCAGTATTAGTCGGAGCACATCCGATCATTGCAATAGATCTTCTGGATAGTAAGTTAACGGCTGCTCAGGCTTTTGGAGCAACCCACGTCATTAACGCTGCGCAGGAAGAAACACCGGAGAAGATTGTAAAGGAACTGACGTCGGATCGAGGCGCTGACTATGTGTTCGTGGCGACTGGGAGCACTACGGCTGTGATGCAGGGTTTCAACATGATTCGCGATGAAGGAACGGTAGTCATCGTTGGAATACCTGAGACCGGAGCAACTGTGTCTCTACCTGTAAGTCAATTCGTAATGGGTGGTGGACAAAGAATTATGGGCAGCGTCATGGGATCGACCCGATTGAGTGTGGATGTCCCCTGGCTGGTAAATCTCTATCAGGACGGACGGCCTCAAACTGGATGAGCTCATCACTGCCAGATATCCTCTGGAACAGATTAACGAAGCCATAGAGGCAATGGAAAGGGGAAAAGCTCTCCGCAATGTGATCGTATTTTAGTTTGTTGAGTCAACGAAATCATTGTCTTATCTTCAGGAAAGATTTGTTAGTATAGTTAGTGATATATTTATCTTTGAGTTGTTCTGTAAGATATATAGATGATCATGATAAACCTACAAAACATAGTTTTCTCCATTTTTAAGTAAGAGAAAATATAATCGTACTCAACCAAAAAGATTCTTTACCGAAAACCTTAAATACAAAAGGAACACTACATATATTATGCCTATGATGGAAAGATTGAACACAATAAAACGGATACTAATAAATAAGAAAAAATGACAAGAGAAGAGCGGATACAGAAAGAGACATATCATAGGCAAGTATACTAAGAGTATTTAAGAAAAACTGGAAAGGAGTTGTAAAAATGCAAAATCTAAAAAAGAAAATTATGACATTAGGGATACTGTTTATAGTAGTTGCAAGTCTATCCCTAAGTAAGTGCGTAGTTAAAACAGACGAAGAAAATGTCCTAAAAATTGGAGGTAGCTTAGAACCTAAGACCTTAAATCCATTAGCAGCTGAATCTAGTGAAAACTGGTACGTTTTAAGAATGATATACAACGGCGGTCTGCTGGAACAGAGAGGATTGTACATGTTTTCTCCAGTATCTCTTGAGATGATACCATATCTGGCTGATGGGATGCCGGAATATGACGATGCAACGAACACTGCAATTGTCAAGTTAAAAAAAGGTGTTAAATGGCACGATGGTGTAGAATTTACAGCTGAAGATGTTAAGTTTACTTTGGATCTTTTCGCAGAGTTCAACGTTGCTAACTATCTCGTAACAATTTTTGATGTCGAAAAAATTGAAGTTGTAGATCCACACACCCTGAAGTTCTATCTAACAACAAAATCAGCGTATTTCTACTACAAAACTTTAATGACATTAATACTGCCAAAACATCAATGGGAGTCCGTTGTGGAAGAAGCACGAAAATCAGATGCTCCGGAGAGATATGTATTTGATTATCAAAATGAGAATCCAGTAGGTCTTGGGCCTTATAAACTTGCAGAATACAAGAGAGGTTCTTATGTCCTGTTGGAGAAGGATCCAAATTGGTTCTTCAAAGATTATGAAGTCTCGATGGGTAATGGTAAAACACTGAAATATGATCTAAAGGCAGACAAGATACTTATGAACTTCTATGCAAGTCAATCTGCAGCAGTTCTTGCACTTCAGAAAGGAGAGATCGATGTTACTACGATGGAGATCAGGGCTGGATTCATTGAAGATATAGAAGCCGATCCGGACCTTACTGTAAGTACAGAAAACTCACGTGCATTCACGAGATTTATTGGATTTAATTTCAGGAGAGAACCATACAGTGATTCGGCTTTCAGAGCAGCTTTGCATTACATTATAGATAAGGACTATATCGAAAACGTAATCTTGGAAGGATACGGATCCTCTGCAGATTCAATGGTTTCCAGAGAGCTCACTAACTGGTATAATCCTAATTTACCAAAATACGGTATTGGATTGACGGAAGCAGAGCGCATGACGCAGGCTATGGAACTTCTAAAAAATGCAGGGTATTCTTGGGAAAAGGAACCTGTGATCGAAAATGGAACAGTAGTAGCAGGTGAAGGGTTAATACTGCCAAGTGGAGAGAAGATGGGTAGAATGGAGTTTTTAACATATTCTCCAGAAGTGGGCCCGCATGAGTTCCAGACAGGATCAGCAATTATGGGCTGGTGGAAAAAGCTTGGAATAGACGTATACCAGAATCCTGTTGAATTTGGTGCTATGTTAAACAAAGTATACTGGGATAATGACTTCGATGCAGTGCTCTTTGAAATGCAGAATGAATTATATCCTCTACAATTGCATTACTACTACGACATCGATGAAATATACCAGTACGGATGGAACATGATGGCATACGTAAATGAGGAATATGAAAGACTTGCCGATGAATGGATAGGTATGATTGACGATCCGGGAGCCGCAAAAACAAGAGCGTTTGAACTACAGGCGATTATCGCACAAGACAACCCTACAATCCCCCTATACGACGAAAAAATAATACAAGTAATGAACACAAGCAGATGGACTGGATGGATAGAACAGTATGATGGCCCTGTAAACTGGCATTCTCTTTGCAGTGTAGATCCTGTATCAGAGGAAAAACCAACTACAACTGCACCACCTACTACTGCGGCGGAAGAAGGAATGAGCACAACTACGATAGCTGGCGTAGTGATTGTGATACTAATAATCATAATCGTTGCGTACTACGTTACAAAAAAGAAATAATATAATTTTTTTTCTTTTTTTTATTGAAAAAAGGGAGATATAAAATGAGTCTAAGAAGATACACAGTAATGAGGTTTATCCAATTACTGGTTACTTTTTTCATAGTAATGACCCTTATTTTTATATTGTTCAGATTAATGCCCGGGGACCCAGGCGTATTTCTCATATCTCCTAAAATGTCAGAAGCAGCTAAGGAAACAATCCGTGAACAGTTTGGATTGACAAAATCAATTCCTGAACAGTATATATTCTTTATCAAAAATACGTTAAAAGGCGAATTCGGAGACTCTTTCTATTATGGAAGACCTGTAAAAGACATTTTATTTGAAAAAATCTTAAATTCAATCGTTTTATTTACATTTGGAGCAATTCTTGCGTATGCAATCGGAATGACCATAGGAAAGATCATAGCATGGAAGAGAGGATCAAAAACCGACACATTCTTTACAATGGTGGGATTGGGATTCTGGACATTTTTTCCACCTTGGTTGGGATTGATTCTTATTTGGATATTTTCATATAGATTGGATCTGTTTCCTCTTGGAGGAATGATAACTCCCGATGTATGGGCATTCAATCCTACCTTATCTCAAAAGATCATAGATTTTTTACACCATCTCGCACTTCCATTAATGGCATACGTTTTGATGTGGTTTGCTGGAAGTATGCTCATCATGAGAAATAGTATGTTAGAGACCTTGAGAGAAGATTATATACTTACTGCAAAAGCCAAAGGACTAAAAGACAAGGTAGTCAGGGATAAACACGCAGCAAGAAATGCAATGCTTCCAGTTGTAACATCGTTTTCAATGAGTATTGCATTCTCTTTTGGGGGGGGTGTATTAATCGAAACTGTATTTTCTTGGCCGGGCATTGGGAGAACAATAGTCGACGTAACACTGCTGCAAGACTACCCGTTGGCCCAGGCTTCATTTATGGTAATAACTTTGGCAGTATTAATCGCAAATTTTGCAGCAGATATAGTTTATGCATATTTGGATCCAAGAGTAAAGTATTAGAGAGGATTAAAATGAAAATAATAAGAGGAAAGTCTAAGACATGGGATCTTTTTATTAAAAGTACCCTTGGAAAGGTCGGATTGGGTCTTCTGATAACCTTCGCGATAATGGCAGTGCTCTCTCCGATCTGGATAGCCCGAAACCCCCAGATCTACGATCCTCTAACTGGAAAAGATCCAAATGTGTTCGGATCGATACCGCCTACGATGGCACATCCTCTGGGAACTGATCAGCTCGGAAGAGATCTTCTATCGCAATTGTTGAAAGGTTCTCAGATTGCATTTCTTGTGGGAATATCCGTTGGAGTTTTTTCTACTTCCATAGGCACGTTGATAGGGCTGATCTCAGGGTATTATAGAGGAAAAATAGAGATAGTTCTTATGAGGCTGACAGATATTGTAATGACTCTTCCACTATTACCCTTACTTATTGTAATATCTGGAATTTTTGGAAGAAAAGATATCCGAATGATAGTTCTTGTCCTCTCGTTGGCTGGATGGACGCTGGCAGCCAGAGTTATACGTTCTCAAACATTGACATTGAAAGAGAGACCTTACATCGAATCTGCGAGAGTATCCGGAGCCTCCAATATGAGAATTATTTTTAAGCACATTGCGCCAAATATACTTCCACTTACTTTTCTTTATATGACGATAGGCGTCACATATGCAATTTTAACTGAAGCCGGACTGGGATTCCTTGGATTAAGCGATCCCACGATTTCAAGCTGGGGCATGATGTTGCAATGGTGTTTTATGAGCGGATACACATTTAAAGCACTATACTGGATGATCCCTCCAGGACTTTGTATATCTGCACTTGCTCTATCCTTCTATCTTGTAGGATACGCGATGGAGGAAATAGTAAATCCAAGATTAAGGGAGAGATAATTATGGGGATCATTGAGATTGAGAACCTGAAAATATACTATAAAACTGTGAAAGGGTATGTTAAGGCCGTTGAGAACGTTTCATTTAACATTGAAAAAGGAGAGACAATGGGACTCGTTGGAGAGTCAGGATGTGGAAAAACAACGATAGGAATGTCTATAATGAGACTCTTGCCGCGGAATGCGAAAATAATAGGTGGTAAGATAATATTTGAAGGGGAAGACCTGATCAAAAAGAGAGAGGAGGAAATGGAGAAGATAAGATGGAAGGAAATATCCATGATATTCCAGGCAGCGATGAACGCATTAAATCCTGTTTACAAGATAGAAAATCAGATCCTTGAAGCAATATACGCTCATGAAAATATCTCAAAAAAGGAAGCTGTAGAAAGAGTTTCAAGACTCTATTCACTTGTGGGTATAGACCCGAGAAGAGCTAAAGAGTATCCTCATGAATACAGCGGTGGGATGAAACAGAGAGCTGTAATTGCGATGGCACTTGCCTGCAACCCAAAATTTATTATTGCAGATGAACCCACAACAGCTTTAGATGTCATGGTCCAGGATCAGATCATCTCTGAAATAAAAGAAATTCAAAAAAAGTTACAGATGACCATGATGTACATTTCACATGACATATCTGTTATTGCAGAAACTTGTAAGAGAATCGGAGTAATGTATGCTGGGGGTATCGTTGAATATGCGGATGCGATCCCCCTATTTAAAAAACCTCTTCATCCATATACTAAAGCTTTGATGAATTCATTTCCGTCTATTAAAGGTGAAAAGAAAAAATTAACTCCCGTGCCAGGAGAGCCTCCAAATCTACTGAATCCACCTTCTGGCTGCAGATTCCATCCAAGATGTTCAAAGGCAAAAAGTCTATGCAGAAAAAAGGCGCCAAAATTTGTAGAATACCAGCACAGGCACTTCGTTGCTTGTCATTATGTAGGGTGATACTATGAAGTTGATAGAAGTTACAGATCTGAAAAAATATTTTCCGGTGAGAAAGGGAATATTCTCAAAATCTGATAAGTATGTTCACGCCGTGGACGGTATAAATTTTTCTGTAGAAGAAGGAAAGATACTTGGACTGGCCGGTGAATCTGGGTGTGGAAAAACAACGGTAAGTAAACTCCTAGTGAGGCTGTTAGAACCTACAAACGGAAAAATTCTTCTTGAGGGAGAAGATATTGCCCACAAAAAAGGAAAAAAATTAAAGGAGTTCAGGAAAAAAATGCAGATGATATTCCAAGATCCCTATGGATCTCTAAATCCAAGATTCACAGTTATGGACACAGTTGCAGAGCCTTTAATTATACAGGGGATAGGAACTCCTGAGGAGAGAGAAGACGCAGTTGCAAAGGCATTGGATATAGTTGGCTTGAAATCCCCAGAAGAATTTCTTTTTCGTTATCCTCACGAACTCTCAGGAGGACAGAGGCAGCGAGTTGCAATAGCAAGAGCTTTAGTTATAGAACCAAAGTTTGTAGCCGCAGATGAACCTGTGTCCATGCTGGATGTTTCGATAAGACTTGGAGTGATGAATCTGATGTTGGAGCTGAGAGACAGACTCAATCTCACTATTGTATTTGTTACTCACGATCTAGCATGCGCGAGGTATATGAGTGATGAGATAGCAATAATGTATCTAGGAGAGATAGTTGAAATTGCACCAACAGAGGAATTGATAAATAATCCAAAGCATCCTTATACCAAGGCGTTACTTTCTTCAGTACCTATACCTGATCCATCTGAAAAAAGAAAAAGGATTGAAGTAAAAGGTAGAGTTTCAACGCCAATAGACCCCCCTCATGGATGCAGGTTTGCCCCAAGATGTCCTCATGTGACGGCAAAATGCAAAAAGAAAGACCCGCACAATGTACGTGTAAGCGATAAGCATCTTGTAGCCTGTCACTCTTTTAAAAGTTAATTTTTACTGAAATTATAAAGAGATGATTTTATGGGAAAAATAGATAGTATAGCAGTTCTAGGAGCGGGAAATGGCGGTTATGCAATTTCAGCAGATCTAGCTCTGAAAGGATTTCATGTCAATTTATATGAGCTTCCTTCTTTCGAAAAAAATATCGAGATCGTAAAAAAGACCAAAAAAATTAGAGTTATTAAAAACTCGGGGAAAAAAATAGCAAAATTAAATGAAGTTACATCGGATATAAAAAAGGCTATCAAAGATGTTAATTATATATTCATCGCCGTCCCAGCATTCGCACATCGTTATTTTTTTAGAAAAATTGTTAATTACTTAGAGAGAGACCAGGTTATAGCAATAACACCAGGAAATATGAGCTCTCTCATTTTACGCAATTTATTAAAAAACAATAAATTCTTTGATGACATAGGGATCGTAGAAACTAATACGCTGCCCTATGGATGTAGGAAAACTGGTCCTGAAGAAGTAGAAATTCACGTTGAGGTTAAAAAATTGTTAGCTGCTACTTTTCCAGCGAAAGGTTCTAGAGATACTCTTAAAACCCTGAAAGAAGTATACCCCTCGGTATTTCCTGTAAGTAATGTGCTAGAAACTACTTTGAACAATGAAAATCCAGTAGTTCATCCGGCAGCTACAATCCTGAACATAGGGAGGATTGAATACGCTAAAGGAGATTTCTATGTATACAAAGAAGGCATCTCCAGTTCTGTGGAGCGAATCATCGATGAGATAGATAAAGAAAGATTGGGATTATGCAATATACTGGGATTTATGGAGCGGAGTGTTGATGAGATGTGTACAGAGCAAGGGTACAAGGATTCAATCGAACAAAAAATTGATGCGACCGATGCACTCCCGCATAGTAAAGGACCCAGTAATAAAAATTCCAGATTCATAACGGAAGATGTTCCCTATGGATTGGTTACCTGGGAATCCCTGGGCAGAGTTTTAGAGTATGAAATGCCAACTACCAGATCCATCATACAACTTGCTTCAGTGATCAACAGTGTTGATTATTTCAAGGAGGGCAGAACTGTAGAGAAGTTAGGAATTTCGAGTTTGCCTCCAGATAAAATAAATAAATTCTTGGAAAATGGGTATCTGTAATTTATGACGAAAAATCTAGATATGGTACTTTTAGATTTCTAATAAGTACGTATCTCTACTTGAAGATTCTTTACAAATAGAGTCAAGGA